>DATHPV010000218.1:0-5505 GCA_035483495.1 Puia sp. | reverse complement strand
TTTTTAAAGGGTTTGTTTTTAAATGGGATATTGAATACACAAAGATAATTTCGCTGTTGAAAGCTCATAGTCAAATTGCCTTTCCCATTTCATTTTGCAGTTTTCAATTAACAACCGCCGGTGTTTGCACACCAGCCGGTCTTAATCATTTTACGTGAAACTTTCTGAGACGTATAAACATAGAATAAAACTTACCGGCGATAACCTGAATCAGCAGATCGTTCATTCTGTCAATTCAATCGGTCATTCTATCAAGTAGATCAGCTGGTGAATACTTGCGGTACGCCCGGCAGACGTTTTATCATTGTAACCTTTCATTATTGATCTGTTTTTAATATGCAATTCCGGCTAAACCAATCTCCAATCCTATGAAGACGCTCTTACTTATTCTTATGCCTGTCTTTCTTTGCAGGCCCTCCCTCTTTGCTCAGTGTGGATCCGTAACCTGCCCAACCGGTTCCATTAATACTTTACCGGCTGGCGGCTTGATTGCAGCAGGAACAACTTATTGCATATCTGGTACTATCAATAACACGACGGACTATACCATTAATGGTAGTTTGATAATACAGGGAGGTTCAGTTACGGTCGGCAATCTGACAGTCGGTAAAACCGGATCCATTTACGTCAATTCGGGGGCCCGGTTTATGGCTAATTCATATACGGGTAGTGCTACGGCTCCTGCATCCTCTATTTCTAATGTGACAGTTTGCCCTTACGGATTTTTGTATTTATCAGGCGCCATCAATCCGGGAGAAACTAATTTCACAGTGAGTGATAATGGTGCGTTCGTGATCCATGGGTCCTGGTCTACAATTATCAATGATACCTATTTCAAACTGGGCTTGGGTTCCGTTGTAGAAATGTGCAGTTCCTTTGTGTTCAATAGCAGCACAGGATTCTTTACCGAAACAAGTGGCGGAATGTCATATGTCGTGACGCGGTCCGCTATGGCTAACGGAGCGGGCGGCGGTTACTTGTCGACGTTAGGTGCCGCTTCTCAGATAAGATGGGATATACCAGGCGGTCCTGTTGCCTGGGTAACGCATCCTGCTGCCAACACTTGCACCGGTTCCTCCTGCGCTGCTATGCTGCCCCCGGGTTCAACCGACAATGGCGTTTGTGGTTCGATTGCCAACAGTTACCAGCTTATTCTCCTGCCTCTGAACGTCCTCAATGTAGAGCGGCAATTATCAGGCGGAAATCTTTTGATAACTGCGACGTTGGGAGGCAGCTTACCGTCAGAACACATTGTTCTGGAATGTGCGGAGGACGGGACAGATTTTATTCCTACATCATATACCCCGGTCGCAGCTTCCGGTAATCGCTACTTATTCACCCTGCCGGCAGCGGCGGCGCAAAGTTATTATCGGGTCAAAGTCATCGCTGACAATGGATCCTTTTATTCCAAAGTGCTGCCTCCCTTGCAGGAGGAGCTGCCCAGCGGTGCCAGGCAGACTCAGGTATTCCCGAATCCTGCCACCAATTTTGTATATGTGTCTGTTGCTTCAGATGAAAAAATAAACTCGGCGACGGTGTTCAATTGTATGGGGCAGATGGTCCTGACTATCTCTTTGCCTGCGGGATCTTCACTGATCCGTTGTGAGTTGCCCGCTTCTCTTCCTGCCGGAATTTATTTTATCCGGTTGATGAGAACGCTCAGAACGCCGGTGACAGTTCGGATAGTAAAAATGGAATAGGAATTTCTGACAATGAACGTTTTCATCTATTTCACTCAAAAAATCGAAACAACTTTAATTTCTTCCGTTATTTCTTGGATGTTAATATATTCTAATAAAAAAAGCCGCCCCTTTCAGAGGCGGCCTTATTATGAATATTTACTTACTGGCTTATTTTTTCGGGAGTATAAAGAAAACTCCGAACTGAAACACGCTGTTTTTAACCGTTGTATTATTGATGTCACTGGCTTTGCTAATATTTGTCAGGCCGAGATTATACCGGGCATCAATACCCAGACCTAGAGGAAGTTTAAAACCTAAACCAAATACCCAGGCAAAATCTGTTGACTGTGTGCTACTCTTAAAATCGATTGACTCTCCTCCGCCTGTTTCCTTGGCACTGAGTAAATATCCAAACTGCGGACCAGTCTCTGCAAACAGGCCTGAAGAAGTTTGGAATTTAATAAGTACAGGCACGTTCAGATAACCGTAATTCAGTTTTCCGCTGGAAACACTATCCGAGAAACTGGTACCCTGTCCGGAATAAAGTATTTCAGGCTGCAGAGTACAACCGCTCAAAAGGGGGATCGAAGCGAGTATACCACCGCTGAAATCCGATTTCGAACTGGCACCAGGCTGTGATGGCGAAATAGTGAGAGTAGTGAGGTTGTAGGCGGCCTTTACACCAAACCGAATCTGTGCACTGGCCAACATGGCGCTTCCTGCTAAAATCAAAACGAGCATCATTCTTTTCATAAATCTGGATTTTTATTTGTATGACGAAAATACTAACGTTGACAGATATGCGTAAATAGGTGTTTTTTCATTATTGCCAAGCCGTTTCCGGATCTGTTTTTCTCGTTTATGGATTAGGAACAATTCATAGCAATATGTCTAAAATTGGGAAACCGGAAATTTTCAAATCCGGATATAAAACGTTTAAACTCTATCATTATTTTTTGGGTTTAAAAAGTTCGGGATCAAAATGATCCTGGTTAAAAGCTTGTAAAACATGAACTTTTCATGGTAAATTGATATGGATCAATCGACCCCCTAACCATCAAAAAACGTAGGCGCCCCGACCCCAAAATATCTACGATAGAAAAACTGTCCTGAATTTAAATATGAAGAAATATGGAAAAGTAACTTTGTGGTTTGTGTACTTTTTCAAAATAGCCGGATCGAACCGCACCGCACATTAAATGGGCGATAATCTATTATAAAAAATGAGGAACTGGTTCTACATTCTGTATTTCAAAAATGAGTAGAACCAGTTCCCCGAAAATTCATTTTGCTGGCGGTTAAAATCCAAATCCTACATATATGGAAAGGCCGTTATTTTTGGCATTACCCAGAGTGGCACCCGTTAAATTATTCGATTTTCCAATATCGGTGAGGCCATAATTATATCTGGCGCCGATCGTAAAATTTTCGATGTCAAAGCCCAAACCACCTGCCAGCCCAAAGTCCCAGCGGTTGAAATCTTCTGCATTCAAATCCGTAATGCTCTGAACGGTGCCGTCGTTATTTACATCCTTGACATTGGCATTTGTCATATAAGCTCCGTAACCGCCCAGATGTACACTGAAATTTTTTGTCAGATTTACAACTGCTAAAATCGGCAATTCAACATAACCCAGGTTAAACCTGTATTCGCCGCTTCCTTGCGCAACATTGTTATAGTCTGTTTTTGAACCTTTCAGACTGTATAATAATTCCGGCTGAATGGAGAACCCCGTTGTAACCGGAATCTTCGAAAATATTCCTACGTTAAACCCTGCTTTCAAATGATTGTCTGTAAAATTATCAGAAGAAAGGTTTGTTAAATTCAACCCTCCCTTAATCCCAAACTTTGTAGCCAGGGCGGACTCATCTGACGTTTGTTGTTGCTGGGCATGAACTGTGGAAAAAATTACCAAAGACGCCGCGACCAGAAGAAATGCAAATTTTTTTCTAATACTTGTTTTTGTTTTCATAACAGATTTTTTGTTTGGCATAGACTATTCAATTTCTATGCCTGCACATCTGTAGAAAACGGCTCACTTTGGGAACTTAATTTTTACTGTTCTACAAAAGACAAATTTGGTCCACACCCGCGACTGCTCCATCTGCCAGCGTGAAGATGCAGATCGGATTTTCAGCAATTATGTATTTGGCTGAAACGTTGTCTGCTGAAGGAAAACTTACAGTTTGAATGATTGTGACGCATGGGTCCAATCGACGAATTATTTTTGCACCATTTGAAAGGCAGTCGTTTGCCATAGGATTTTTTCTTCCTTTATTTCAAAACTGTCTGAAGCAAAGGAAACCTGCACCACAGGGCTGTCCGCCGTCCAGACAAAATATACTTTATTATCATTGGCGATCATTTTCTTTATATCCAGTTTTGTTTTGTCTTTGGGAAAGAGTGTGAATGCATAAGAAAAAAAAGACGAAATAGCTTTTAATCCGACTATGGCACCATCCGGAGTCCAGAGTTCAGATTGTTCTGTATAATCTTTCATGATTTCTTCCAGGTCATTTTTCCCCAGCGCCTCTAAATGATGCTGAATTACATTTTTAGAATTTGTTTGTGTTGCTTGCATAAAAAGGATTTTTGAATCCCAAAGTTATTAACCAGCCTGATTTTATCCGGTATTGCATTTAAATATTTTTTTGATCTGATATGTTTTCTGCAATTACGGGAACCGGAACAGGATCGGGTTTATGCACAAGATGCCCCTTCACCCAATGTTCCATTTTATTATTCAAAGGTTCAAGTAATGCAGCTATAACCACGAGGACAGCCATTTCCCAGATCGGATTTTCATTGGTAAGATTGCCAATGAATGGATAAATCAGATCTGTAATAAACTCGAAAAATAAAAGCAAACTGAGTATGCCGAGGAATTCGATCACACGGGCACTGACTTTTGTCCGGCTGAGAAAAAGGACAATGAGAAAAAAAAGAGGAATGAATACTCCGATGCCCAACAACTGAAGATTGCGGATATGATTTTCTTCATCTTTTTTTTGCTTTGCAAGAATTTCCTGTTGACGAAATGTTTCGTCGAAAGTCATCATTTGCACAGTTTTCAATTTTTCCTGATTATACAGACTGTCTTTGAGTGCCATGGAAAGCCGCAAATATTTAAATGCACTGTCTGTGTTTTTACTTCTTTCGTAAAGAGATGCGAGATAGATACCCGCATCGAGCTGTCTCGATGGTAGTCCGGCAGACTGTGCCAGGTCCAGTGATTGATAGCCATAGTAATACGCAGAATCTTTTTGGCCCCTTTCTTCAAAAGCTTTAGCCATAAACAGCGTTGCTTCACACACGGGATCATACAAACCGGAATACTGCAGGATAGGCACACCGAGCCTGTAATTTTTAATTGCAAGGCTGTCTTTTTTCATTTTGGAATAAATATTTCCCAGATATATTTGTGCCATTGCTACGTCTCCAATCATGTTTTGTTTTGTTGCTCCCTCATAGGATTTATTTGCGAAGTACAATGCCGAGTCCAGTCTGTTCATTTTTTCATACAGATCGGCCAGGAATCCCGATGCTCTTTCAATACCGACTTTATCTTTTTCATCTTCCTGCATGGCCAATGCTTTCAAAACATATTCAGTACTTTTTTTATAATCTTTTTGATCTTTATACAATTCCATCAATGCCCAAAGCGCCAATGAAATATTCTGTTTATCATTTTGCTGCTCGAATATTTTCAGGGATTGCAGAATCAGATTTAATGCCTTTGGATAATTTCCCATTTGACTGAGACCGGCACCCATAACAGCGAGGTTTAGTGCTTCTCCTTTTTTAAAATTTATTTTTTGTGCC
>DATHPV010000217.1:0-3442 GCA_035483495.1 Puia sp. | reverse complement strand
ATTTTTCCAATATGGGCCGCCCGGATGAAACAGTAATATCTCCGGGTAAGTTCTTATGAACCGAAATAACAATATGCCCGCACTAATTTTCGGCATGTATATTTTTTTAGACGTTATACAACATGAGGTCAAAAAGAGTGCCTGCAGGGAGATCCCCCTCTTTTTCACCCATACTTAATCCCAGACGCTGCAAGATTTCTGTTAACTTTCTAAATAAAAAGTTGACTTCTTACAGGCAGCAATCTGGCAACTGGCATAATTTACTTATTCACTCGATGAAATACTTCTGTCTTTTGTTATTATTCTTTTCTTCTGAAGTATCACGAGGCCAGACTGGCATTGAATTTTCTTCATCTGATTCACCCATACTATTTGGACCAGGCATCATCTCAGATGGTTATTCGAACAGAGATATGGCCTTATCGCCCGATGGAAATGATATGTTTTATACACTACAATGGTCCAACGGATTATTTTCGGTGATTTTACATTCCAAAAAAATAAATGAAAAATGGACTTCACCAGAATCAGCGTGGTTTTCGGGAAGATATAATGATTTGGAGCCTGCTTTTTCACCAGATGGAAATAAACTCTTTTTTACGTCAAACCGTCCATTGAAAGAATCAGACAGCAGCTCAAAAGACTATGATATCTGGTATTTACAAAGAGATAAAAACAATTGGCAAGGTCCTTTTAACATGGGCAATGTGATTAACACTTCAGCCGATGAATTTTATCCTTCTGTAGCCAGGAACGGGAATTTGTACTTTACCAGAGATAACGGAGAAAATAAGGACGATATTTTCATTTCGATGTACAGAAATAACCAATATGAACAACCCATGGCGTTATCGTCATCAGTCAATTCAGGCGGTTACGATTTTAACGGGTTTATTGATCCGGATGAGAGATTCATCATCTTTTCATCTTATAAAAGAAATGATGATTTAGGAGGCGGGGATCTTTATTTTAGCCTGAACCATGATGGCAAGTGGCAACCCGCCATACATTTAAATGAAATAATCAACTCTTCATCATTGGATTATTCGCCGTTTGTAAGCTCCGATCAACATTATTTCTTTTTCACCAGTAAAAGACGTGTATTAAAATTACCATTTGTAAAATCAAAAAATATAGAAGAAATCAAAACTGTTTTGAATTCTTTCGGAAACGGTAATGATGATATTTATATTATGAATTTTAAGGTTGTTTACGATTGGATGCAATCCGTAAAAAACGTTAAATAAATCGCGGCGAGGTTTTTCGGTGATTTATTCGGAGGCCGTATTGTCCAATTCTTTGAGGATTTTGTTGACGTCTTCTTCCGTGGTTGTTAGTTTATCCTTGCATATTTTAATCAGCAGTGCCGCGCGTTTAACCTTGGCAGCCAGTTCGTCTACGGAGATTTCGCCCTGTTCTATTTCGGATACTATTTCCTGGAGTTCTTCGAAGGCTTCGGTATAGTTTGGCTTGTCATTCATTTTCGACAATACTTTTTATGTTTCCCCGGTAGAGCGTAGTTTGCAAGACATCTCCCGTCTTCACGTCGTCTGCGTTCGTGACAGATTTTCCGTTCAGCAAGGTAATGCTGTAACCCCGCTTCAGAACATTTTCCGGGCTCATGTTATGAATATTTTTTTTCAGATTTTCCAGATCATTATTTTTTCCTTTCAGGAAAATCAATGATGCTGAATTTAATTCATGATTTAGTTGCAGGCGTTTCTGCGTTTCATTGCGAAAACGAAAAATGGATTGCTGCAATAAAGATTGTACCTGTATTTTGAGGTTATTCTTATTTTTTTGAAGCATATTTCTTGTCACTGACTGGAATAATTTTGTTTCCGATTTAAACTGTTTGGAATGTTCGGTGATTAGCCGGCGCGATTTATCGATGATGAACTCTCTTGTCCTCTCTACGGGGTCAAGATAATTGTTGAATATCTGGATAAAATATTCGGCCAGCTTCGTCGGTGTGATCGCATTATGAAAAGAAATCATCTCGGACACTGTTTCGTTGGTAGAGTGCCCGATACCCGTGAACACAGGCATCGGAAAGCCGGCTATTTCTTTTGCGAGCAGATAGTTGTTGAAGAATGACAGTCCGATATCATCGCCACCGCCCCTGATGATGGCCACCGCATCGAAATGATCACGAACTTTCTGAATTCTTTTAAGTTGACTGATCATCGCCGGTATTGCTTTCTCGCCCTGCAACAGAGAGGGAAACAGCATATGAAAAAACCGGTATCCGCGCGGGTTGGTTTCGATGATCTTAAGAAAGTCAGCATATCCTTTGCTGGTAACATCAGATATGATAGCCAGGCGTTGTGCGAGCAGCGGCAGTTTTAGTGTTTTATTTTTATAGAAAAGATTTTCTCTCTGAAGTCTTTGAATGGTTTCCTGTTTCTCCCGTTCCAGATCGCCCAGGGTAAAGGATGGATCAATATCCATAATATGAAGTGAGAGACCGAACGTGGGTTCAAAGTTGATAGTTGCCTGGAAGAGAATCTTAATGCCGTCCTTCAATGGCTCGTTTAAAATGTTCAGGAATTTTTTATTGATGCGGATATAGTCGTCGTTCCAGATCGTGGACCTCATTTGCGCGACCACTCTCCCCTCCTGCTTTTCCACCAGTTCCGGGAAGCAGTGGCCCGACTGTTTATAAAAATTCAGTTTATTCAGCTCCGCCCTTATCCAGTACGCATCTTTGTATCTCTCCGAGAGCGTTTTCTTAATGCTTCTTGTTACTTCCAGCAGTGTGAAGACAGATTTATCATTTACGGTTTCGGGCATGGGAGCTACGGTTTGATATTTACAAAACTAACTATTCTTCTATTGTTGCCCGGCTAAGGGTCAGAAGAGAATCGGGATTTTTTTGATCATTCGTCATAAAAATTTCATATAGTGCTTCTTTTCTAATTCATAACTTTATGTCAAGGGCCTTAACCAAAATGTAAATCATCATGACTCATTTTGAATACAGATTAGAATTTGATACTGTTGTTTTTTATAATACTACCAAGGTAGCGAGTTCATGTTCGCAGAGCTGGAATAACAAAAACCCATTTTTAATAAGACAACTGTTAATGAAAAGACTACAGGAAATTTTGTCGCCGGGTGAAGGACATGATTTTCTTTATGATCAGGGACATATCATGATCAGAATTACATTAGGGAATCGTGCAAAGGAGGATTTTTTAATATTAAGCCGGCCCGGGATGACTCAGGATGGCTTGTTTACTGCAGCATTAGAGGAGGTAAGGTTTCTGGAAAAATATAAAGTAGAAATACCTGACAAACATATCATCTTAAAAAATGATCAAAAAATATTGGCGCCGGTTTTGTCAGATATTATTCCTCCTAAAATTACCACGGCACTGGCATATTAGGATTGAAATTACCGGGTACTCAATTCATAATTACACCCAGAAACAATTCCACT
>DATHPV010000216.1:0-4023 GCA_035483495.1 Puia sp. | reverse complement strand
TATAAAAATATCCCGGCAGGAATTCACAGCATTTTCATATTGAAGCAGGGTATCTTTCATGCCCAAAAGTAATATATAGTAATGATGTACCTAAATTTACGGATTCATTATGTATTCACTTAATTGTAAGGGCAGGTTGCTCAGCTGGAAAGAACCGATTGTAATGGGCGTTCTTAATTTAACGCCTGATTCCTTTTACTCTGGCAGCCGGATTCGTTCAGAAGATGAATTGATCAGCCAGGCAGATAAAATGTTATTGTATGGAGCTTCGATTCTTGATCTGGGCGGATTAAGTAGCAGGCCAGGCTCAAATGAGATTTCTGAAGATGCTGAATTGGAACGAGTGTTACCGGCGATAAGTCTGCTTGCTTCCAGATTTCCTTCGGCTATTATCTCGGTTGACAGTTACCGTTATAAAGTGGCAGAATCGGCTTTAAATGCTGGCGCCTCTATCATCAATGATATTGGAGCTGGTGAGTATAATCTCCTTGCAGAACTTGCAGCGGACCACAATGCGCCTTATGTATGCATGCATATGCGCGGGAATCCGGGAACGATGCAAAGTCTAACGTCCTATGAAGATATTATTTCAGAATTGCTGGGCTATTTTACCCAGCGTATTGACAAATGCTATCGACTAGGAATCAAAGACATTATCATTGACCCTGGATTTGGATTTGCGAAAACAATTGATCAGAATTTCTATTTGCTGAAGAATATCAACTTGTTAAAAATATTTGATCTTCCTGTAATGGTTGGCCTTTCAAGAAAGTCAACCATTTATAAAACGCTGGATATAACTCCAGAAGAGTCATTAAACGGGACCACTGTTTTGCACACACTTGCATTGAATCAAGGCGCCCAGATTCTCCGTGTACACGACGTGAAAGAAGCGGTTCAGGCAATCCGTTTATGGACGTCCTATGCAAACGCATAGGACGTCCACGGATAAAACTATTTGTGAGCAGGAGGAGTCACCTGCCGGCTATTCGGTCTCATATTAGGCATGGGACGACCAGGAACTGCAGATTCAACGGGGGCGTCAGTAACATCCACGATCTTGACATCGAAGATGAGGTTTTCGTTAGGTTTTTTGCTTGGACCGGCAGGTTGTTGATCATAAGCTAAAAAAGCCGGAATATATAAAGTTGCTGTGCCACCTTTTTTTAACAATCTGATTCCCTGATCCCATCCCTGAATAATCCTTCTGGCTCCGATAACAAATTCTATCGGTTTACCATCATCCTTATCATTTGATTCGAAAACTTTTCCTTCAGGAAATGTTTTTCCTGTGTAAATGACTGATACCTGCTTACCAGAATCGGCAGACGCACCTGTTCCCGGATTTTTTATTTCCACAAACACACCATCACCAGTTTTGGTGGCCTGTATATTATGTTGCTGAAGATAATTCTCTATCGTTTTAATTTGCTTTGCATGGAAACTATCCATTACTATTTCACGGTCTTTTTGAACGGAAGCTTCATCCGGATAAACGTCTAACACGCGCAGACTGAGAATGATTTTATCTTTTTTATGAATAAACGGAGGTAAGGGCTGCTGGGATTTCTTCTGAATGCTATCGGCCAGCTGAATAATTTCAGCGCTGTCACCCTTCCGAAGTAATTGGAATATTTCGATAGGATTGTAGGCATTTGCTGGTACACTGTCTACCCTTACATATGCAGGCACACTGCTGTCTGACGTGAACAGAATGGAGTCCCTTATCTTCTGATTGAAGCTAAGTTTCATAAACTGACCTCTTTTTACCAACGGATTTTTTTCGTCTGAAATGATTTTATATAATAATCCGGATTTAGTCTTTTTTAAACCTTTGTTATCACAGGAAACCAGAAACAGGATTGCAAGAAGCGCAATAAGAACAGAATTGATTTTTTTCATTGCAGATTTATTGTAATTGTAAAGCGTTTTCTAATAATGAAGCGCGAAAGCGCTGTGTTGTTTGATCAAGTGTTTGACTACTTCTGCCACCAGCGGCATTCCGGTGTCCACCACCCTCAAAATAGTTTCTGGCGAACAGATTAACGTCAAATCCGCCTTTGCTCCGGAAAGAACATTTTATTTCCTCATCGCGGTCTATTATAAGCGCGGCGAATTTTATTCCCTGAATACTTAATGGATAATTGACCAATCCTTCAGTGTCACCGGTTCTGATCTGATATTTCACCAGGTCTTTCCATGGAATGCTTATCAATGCAGTATTGTACTCATAAAACACCTCCATTCTGTTTAACAGGGCGTGACCTATGAAACGCAGCCTGTTCTCCAGGAAATTGTCAAAAAGATTTTCATGCACTTTGGTGTGATCAAATCCTGTATCTTTTAGAACCGCCACCATTCGGTGAACAGAAGAAGTTGAAGAACTAAAGCGAAAGGATCCTGTATCTGTCATGACACCTGCATACAAACATTCTGCGACAATCTGATTGATCCGGTGCCCCTGTGAAGAAGACTGGATGAAATCGAAAATCATTTCACTGGTAGAGCTTTTTGTGGTATCACTGATCCCATATGAAAAAACTTCTTTTTGCGGTTGCTGATGGTGGTCTATAAGAATACGTTTGCCTTTTGCCTTTTCAATAGGTTCAGCCATTTTACGGGTACGATGTAACACATTAAAATCGAGGCAAAAGATCCAATCAGCAGTGTTTAAAACATTATTGGCATGATCCGTATTCAGTTCGTAGTCAATCACCAGCTCCGCCCCCGGCATCCAACTTAACCACTCAGCCCAATTGGTGGGTGAAATTACAGTAGCTCTGTGCCCAATTGAAGTTAGAACATGAAAAAGCCCCAAAGAAGAACCCATTGCATCAGCATCAGGTTTCTGATGCATTACAATCACAATAGTTCTTGGATCAGGTAATAATGGAATTATATCCGTAATAGGTTGCATGTAAAACGGTTGCAAAGGTGCAGAATAAAATCGCCATTCCCAAATCTGCTATAAAATGTATTACCTTTGCCGGCCAAACGGAAACAAATGAGCAATCGAACATTTACAATGATTAAGCCTGATGCATTTGCTAATGGTCATTCAGGCGCAATTCTGGATATTATTATAAAAGCCGGATTCAAACTGATTGCTTTGAAAATGACTCAGCTTTCCGCCAGGAAGGCAGGTGAATTTTATGCTGTTCACAGCGCCCGGCCTTTTTACGGCGAACTGGTTGAATTTATGAGCCGCGGCCCTATTGTGGCTGCCATTCTCGAAAAGGAAAATGCCGTGGCTGACTTCAGGAAATTAATTGGTGCGACAGATCCTGCGAAGGCAGACAAAGGAACAATCAGGCAAATCTTCGCAGCCTCCCTCGGAGAAAATGCAATTCACGGAAGTGACAGCGATGAAAATGCAAGAGTAGAAGGCGATTTTTTCTTCTCAAATTTGGAAAGAATCTAGATACGGGAATCTTACGTCCCATTGCCCGTTTTGAGGTCGCGTTAGTCCTGCAATTACTCCCTCATAATTTATGGAGATATCTGCTTTATTTAATTGATAATCAATATATTGCCAGTGTTATGGCGAATTCCAATCTACGAATAAAATAAGTAAGTAAAGGAAGCGTTAGAGTAAATCAACTAAACAATAGACTCTATGAATTTCCGCACTATCAAAACTACCGGTAAACTGATAGCTCTTATTACGGTATTAGGAATGGCTTCTTGTAAAAAAGACTCCGCTTCCAATTCTAACAATTCGGGTGCAGCCACTTTATCGGATTCGTCAACCGTAGCAGATAACAGTTATTACGACGTATTAAATAATGCGTTCGTCGGTTTCGAAGATAACAGCACGGTTTGGAGCTCCAAAAATGCTCAGTCAGGTAAAACAACTACTTTCTCCACAGAAGCTACTGAAGGAGTAAAATCGGCGAGCCTGAGTTGCGCAATCTATACAATATCCGATTCAGTTCCGGATAGTTATCCAAAAACACTCACACTTGACTTCGGTACTGGTTGTACGAGTGCAGATGGTGTCTTCCGCACGGGAAAACTGATTTA
>DATHPV010000215.1:0-4861 GCA_035483495.1 Puia sp. | reverse complement strand
GTTGCGAAACTCGCGTCACTTGCTGCGAGTTGCACATAAATCGAGGCCAGTTCTGCCGGCATTCCCGCGCGTCCCAGAGGTGTCCAGCTTCCAAAGATTTGTTGCTTTTCAGGCGTTGTGCCACCGCTTACCTGCAAAGCTGTCCACACCGGACCAGGTGCAACGCCATTCACACGAATACCTTTCGGACCCAATTGCTTTGCGAGTGATTTTACATAGTTCATTGTCGCGGCCTTTGTTTGTGCATAAGCATACAGCCAGGCATCCGGATCATATGCCTGTTCTGATGTTGTTCCGATAATCGCCGAACCCGGCGGCAGGTGAGGCAGCGCCTCGCGAATGATCCAAAAGGGTGCATAAATATTTGTTTTCATGATAGCATCGAATTCTTCCGTGCTGATGTCAAGAATCGATGCAGCCGACTGCTGCCGTCCGGCGTTGTTGACAATAATATCCAAACCGCCTAACTCGGAAATAGCTTTGTTCACTAATTCTTTGCAAAAAGCTTCGTCACGCAGATCCCCGGGGATGGCAACCCCTTTACGACCGGCTGCTTTAATGAGTGCGATGACTTCCTGTGCATCTGGTTCTTCAGTCGGGTAATAGTTTATAACGACATCTGCACCTTCCCGCGCATAAGCGATGGCTGCAGCGCGCCCCATTCCGGAATCGCCACCTGTGATCAGCGCCCGCCTGCCGGCCAGCCGGTCAGATCCTTTATAAGTTTTCTCACCGCAATCGGGAACAGGATCCATTTTACTTTGCAGACCGGGCCATGGTTGTGGCTGATATTTGAATGGAGGTTTGGGATATTTTGTTCTTGGATCTTCCAGTTTAGCAGAGATTTTCCCGGCTCTCTTGTCTGCAGCGACCACAGACACAGGTGAAAGCGCAACAGCTGCCACCGTCGCACCCAGACCTGCCACAACCTCTCTTCTCGTCAATTTATTTTTTTCGTTCATGTTATTATATTTATTTCATCAGATCAATTCTTGTTCCTCAAAAGACTCACTTCTTTGTCCAGGAATTTCCCAAATCTTTTTTAATTGCCGGGCAATCATTGCCCCGAATAATTTTTAACTGGTCAGCTCACCCATGGCACTCGTATTGAAGATTTGTTTTAAACAAAAAACTTTTTTATGGACACACAAAAATCGAGTCCGTCGAATACGGGAACACAAAACCAGGCTGCAAATCGTACGGGTGGTAGTTTTCAAAATCAAAACAATGATCTCGCCACTGCGGAAAAACTGGAAAAGGAAGAAGACGTGGATGAAACATCTTTCGACAACGATGTGGAAGATGAAGAGGATGAAGATAACTCCGTTGAAAACACCAATGACGCAGGCGAAATTGAAGGAGAAGATGAGAACGATGAAACGGAAGAAGATACCGATCAGGAAGAAAAGGAAGGGGATAAAAAGAAATCAAAAAGCGGTTTATAAATTTTTTGTCAAAGAGCCAGGATATGAGTAGCAAGACAAGAAGTAAATGCCTATGACAACTCAAAAAGGGCCCTGCATCCGGGCCCTTTTTTTATCAGCCAAATTTTCAATGGTATTCTGATCTTGATTTTTCATCCCGACATCCTGCCAGAACTAACATCAGCAAAATGGAAATCAACCTCATGTTTTTAATTTTCGGGATTCTTAATATTATTTCTGATTATCAATAAACTCAACGAATCCCTGGGAAATATCGTGAAGGAATTCCTCATGTACGGGGTCGGCGCTCATGATTTTATCGATTGCCCATTCGCCTTCCGGAGTTTCATTCAGGTATACACATCCCTCCACAATACTTTGAACATTGGGAAAGTTGATCTTATATCTTCGGAAACTGTTGGAGCTTGGTAAACATTCGGCAAATGCCTCGTAGGTTTGGCCGGCGTAGGTAAACGTAAACGGATCCCCTGTATGTGTAATAAGCTTCTCCATGATGGTTGTAGTTCAAATACGATGCCTGACTATAAGACCGTTTTTCTTACTTTGGCTCCTTGATCGAAAATGAATCCAAACACCATGACAGAAAACATGCTGATTCAAAATATCATAATAACCGACAGACTTATTTTAGAAAAGATAAAACCAGATGACCATGATTTCCTGATATCGCTTCTTAATTCAAAGGGATGGATCGAAAATATCGGTGATAGAAATATTCATTCAGTAAACGATGCAGTTTCATATATTAAAAAAATCCTGGAGACAGAAAACTTTTATTATTGGGTTGTCAGAATCAAAGGGGAAAACATACCTATTGGGATCGTATCCTTTATTAAAAGAAGTTATCTGGATCATTTTGATATCGGTTTTGCCCTTCTTCCATTTCATCATGGCAGGGGCTACGGCTACGAGGCTTCAAAGGCTGTCTTGTCAATGGTGTCAAAACTGCCCACGCACAACATCGTGCTGGCTACTACAAGACCTTCGAACACTGGTTCAATCACCCTGCTAACCAAACTTGGTTTTAGGTTCGAAAGGGAAATGGAGTTAGAAACCGGAAAGCTGCATATCTACACAAACGAATTTAATTTTCAGGAGTCTTCAGCGCGTGCTTCTGAAAAGATATAGGAAGAGCATGAATTAATAACACCGGTCTTGAAGAGTCTCCCGGCGTATTCAACTCTATTTTTCCAACATATACAAAGTCTAAAGAAGTATCTGTTCCGGGTTTTAAGCTTTCCATAAAATGAAATAAGGAGTCTTCTTTATGGTACCTGTGTTTCGGAAAGGTCAGCGAGCCGGTAAACGCAACATTTTTCGAACTATGAAATTTCAGGACAATGATCATACTATCTACTTTCATAGAATCAACATGAACCCTGATATGATTGAGGTAATGATCTGGCAGATATCTTCCGATTTTTGCCTGGTATTTTTTCAGGGTAAAAATCTTTCCAGCTCCGGCAGGAGCGGAATTGTATTCTGTAATAAAACTATCAGCCATATTTTCGATGATGCTTTGATCCCTGGAATTAGTGTCCCCGTTATTCCGGGAACACCCGGCCAAAAATATTATCGGCAGAACAAACAGCCATTTCATTTTCTTATTTTTCTGTACCACGATATTCCTACTGAGCAGGATCAGGCTTCTGATGACCAATTATGGACACAGGATTTTATTAATTCAGCATTTCATTAATTAAATTTTTTGCAACGGGTTTTTGAATCCATTTTACGCGAAGCTTATAAATAATAAAGAAAACGATCAGATAAAACCCACCCACAATCGCGAATCCGATATAATTACTCTGAAGCCAGCTACCCAATAATAAGGCGACCGCTACACTCAGAAAGCCAACGGTTAAAAATGTGATCAATAATAATGCAACGATGCTCAGCAAAGTAGAAGAAATGGCAGCTGTTTTACTAACTATTTTTAGTTTTCCCAGTTCGAGTTTTGTTTCGACATACTCTTTGGACATGTCAGCTAAACTTTTTAAACTTTCAATGGGATTCATAAACACGTTTAAGTAATTAATCAAACCATATGCCACAGGCATTAAAAGAAAGCCCCTCTCACTTGAGAAGGGCTATACTTGCATCTCGACATCACTCTCACTTTATCTGTATGCTGCTCTTTTTTTCTGTCTGATTCACATTGCGAATGGAAACTTCCACTCTTCTGTTATCGGCTCTGCCTTGTTCCGTATTATTTGGACTTTTTGGATATTCTTTTCCAAATCCGCGTGCTACTAACCTGTCTTTCGCAACGCCATCTTTTATCAGCTGGTTTACAACCGCCTGGGCACGTGCCTTAGAAAGCGTTTTATTCCGTGCTGCGCTTCCAACATTGTCCGTAAATCCGTCAATATAAAAACTGGAGTTCGGAATCTGTTCATTCATAATCTTTGCGGCCCTGGCTATGATTTCAGCTGATTCAGGTTTAATAGTAGACTTTCCAAAATTGAACAGTATGTTTTTAAAGTCTGCCGTAATCTTTACAACAATCTGTTCTATCGGACATCCGTGCGTTTGAGGAGGACCTGGAATGGTAGGACAAAGATCTACTTCATCGTTTACTCCATCGCTGTCTGTGTCAGGAATAGGACAACCCTGATATCTCGCATACCCAAAAACAGTGGGGCATTTATCCTGCGGATCGGGAATTCCATCCCCATCGGTATCAGGACATCCGTGAAACTGCGCCAGGCCTGGTACATCAATACAGGAATCCTCTTCGTCATTCACGCCATCTTTGTCTCTGTCAGGAATCGGACAACCATGATACCTTGCGAGGCCCGGAACTGTTTTACAGGAATCCTCTTCATCATTAATTCCATCTCCGTCTGTATCGGGAATAGGACAACCCTGATATCTCGCGTACCCAAATACGGTGGGGCATTTATCTACATCGTCATACACTCCGTCTTTATCCGTATCGGGTCTTATTTTTTTCTTGAACTGCATTCCCCAATGGAAGCCTACATGCAAATCTGCCTGTTTGGTATCATGAAAGATGCTGGAGATAACAGAGCCCGAACCAATAAAGAATGGTCCAATGCGGAAAGCCAAACCTGCATTAAACTGCGTGAGTTCGTTATAATTTAAAGGAAGTTCAACGCTTATCAAAGAATTTTCCCAACGTGGCGTAACGCTATATGAATTGTAATAATACAGGTTGAAATCCTTCTGTTTATTCATGTTGAACTGGCCTGATAAATTTGCAGCCCAGTGGCCACCAAATAAATAATCAACGTTTGCCTGCAAAGTAGTAGGAAGGTTCACATTATAAGAACTGCTTTGAGGTGTACCAGGAGTAAAATACGAAGACGAGTTGAGTACTCCTATATATTGATTAATCGATTTACCCTCAAATCCGCTCAAACTATAATTTTGTCCTGCCGGTATGTTTACCG
>DATHPV010000214.1:0-4104 GCA_035483495.1 Puia sp. | reverse complement strand
GAGCAAAATAATCAATTAAGAAAACAGATCGAACAGATATTAAATAATGTTGTCAATAAAGCAATAACTAAAATTCAAAAACCCAGTAAAAATCTGGGTAAAAAACTTGAAAAACTTGCTTTTAATATCGTAGTCAATCCAGACACCATAAGGGCAGAAATTCCCGGATATTCAGCATTAATTATTAAAGAACTCAACAAACCCGCGAGTTATTCCAGACTTAAAGAAATTGCACAAATTGAACTGGATTCTCTCGGCAGTCAGACCTATGACTTGTCTAAGAATTCAGAGAAAATAATAATGGACTCACTATTCCAAAAATACCAGGTGAGTGACAAATCATCATTTGAAACACAGTTAATTGCCAGTCTCGCACAGATCAGAATGCATACATACTATTGGGCTCTGGGAATGCTGGCCGGCGTTATTTTGATATTGTTGACCTGGTGGCTTGTAAGGAATGTACCAGGTATTCATACTCCCTTGTATGTTATGTCAGTTTTCTCAGCACTTATGCTTTTGGCGGTAGGTATTACAAGCGCTGTTATCCAGGTTGACGCAAGGATTTCTTCTATGGATTTTCACATGATGCAACAAATAGTGGGTTTTAAAAATCAGGTTATATTTTATCAGAGTAAGAGCCTTGTAGAGGTCCTGACTGTTCTAATCCGAGCCGGGAAGTTAGATACGGTAATTGTTGGTGTGACAATCTTGATTTTCTGCATACTCTTTCCCTTATCCAAACTATTTAGCACCGGTGTATATATGGTGGAAAAACGGAGATGGGCTAAAAACAAAATAATGCATTTTTTTGCCTTTGAATCCGGAAAATGGAATATGGCGGATGTTTTGGTTCTTGCCATTCTGATGACTTATATAGGATTCAACGGAATCGTCAATAGCACACTGAGTGATTTAAACATAAATAATGATACAATATCAAGTATGACTACGAACAATACTTCTATACAACCTGGCTTTATAATATTCACCGGATTTGTAATATATAGTTTTACACTTTCATTAATTCTAAAAAACATTTCACATATGAGGCAGATCATCGTAGTTGACAAGGATAAATCAAATTAAACAAGACTTATAAATAGTAAATTCAACCTAACTTAAGAATTTTCAGGTGGGTGCCTGATAAGAAATCAAAGTTTTATGGTACTGACTAAAACTAAAAGGCCGCAGAATTTTAGTTATTGGGCGTTTATAATATCATCTTTGTTTTTGCTCTCCCTTGCTATTTTTTCTCTCATCTGGTTTCAGAAACAAAAGGAAGCCGAGGACTGGATTGTACACACCTATGACGTCAAACTTAAAATAGAAAAAAGCTTTGGTTTGTTATTGGAAGCTGAATCCAATCAAAGAGCTTACCTGTTAAGTAGCGATAGTTTATACCTCATCAATATTACTCATGCAGAAACGCTTCTTTTTTCCAATTTGAAACAATTGGATTCACTAACCGCGGATAACAAAAATCAGGTTAAAAATGTCTTGATTTTACGATCACTCATTTATTCCCGTATTTCAAGACTGAATATGTTAATAGATTCATCCCGTATTTCAAACAACTTTACTATTTCCCGAATTACTGCGCCCAGCAGAATGATAACAGACTCCATCCATAACCAGGTAATGGTTATGCAGGCTGAAGAAGACAGATTACTCGTTCAGAGAATAATTTTGAAAAAAACTGTGAATAGCCGGGTAACCATTTTCATACTTTTATTCTCGATTGTCGCTTTTGTGATATTAATGTGGTCTTTCTTTAAAATTAAAAATGAAAATTCTCTTCGATTAAAAGCGCAGTTGGAAATAGAAAATCAAAATGAAAAACTTGAAAGGAGAAATCACGATCTGACTACTTTCACAAATATCGCCAGTCACGATCTCAAAGAACCACTTCGGAAGATACAAATGTTTACAAATCTGATCAGGGAACTGAATCCGGCTTTCATAACAGATAAATCGTTCGAATATTTCCAGAAAATTTCTCAACAGAGCAGTCGCATGCAAAACTTAATTGAATCAGTATTAGAATATGCACAAACAGACGAGGGAAATTTTGGATTTCAAAACACAGATTTGAATGAAATTGTCAACACGGCGATTGACAGTTTAAGCGAAATCATAAAAGAGAAAAATGTTGAAATCAAAGTTCGATTTCTGCCAACTATTTACTGTAGTCCAACTCAAATGGAGCAGTTATTTATAAATCTTATCGAAAACGGAATTAAATACGCTCGACCAGATGTGACTCCCTCTATCGATATAAGTGCAACCCGGCAACAAGAATCCTGGAAGATAGATGTTAGTGATAATGGAATTGGTTTTGACGAGGCATATCAAAAGAAAATATTTGAAGTTTTTCAAAGGCTGCACTCAGGTGATGAGTATTCTGGCACCGGGATAGGACTGGCTATCTGTAAAAGAATTGTGGAAAACCACCGCGGAACTATAAGTGCCAAATCGACTTTGGGCAAGGGATCGATTTTTTCTGTTAACTTACCCGTCAATTGATACCAATCGTAACCAGACTTCATAAAGTTTAATGAATGTCAAAACCAATTATAATTCTTATTGTAGATGATGATCTTGAAGATCAACACATATTAGAAGAATATCTGCATAAACAAAATGAAAATATTAAATTTTATTGTGTGCTGAATGGAAAAGAGGCCATCAATTTGCTGAACGGAAACGAGATCCCCACCCCTGATTTAATGGTATTTGATTATAAAATGCCCCTGATGGGCGCGATAGATGTTTTGAAATATCTCAAAGAAAATCAAATATTGAACATGACTCCAAAAGTTGTCTGGAGTACATCCGGCCAGCACAGCCATCAGCAAATTTGTATTGAAAATGGGGCCGTCGCCTATTTCGTAAAGCCTGATAGTCCGGGTGGTCTGACAATATTAGCGCAAAAATTAATTAATTTGATCACCTGACAGTCATTTGAAAGGCAGAAAAACATGAAAAACCGATCCCTGACCGGGATTACTACTCACTTCAATTAACCCTCGATGATTCTGAATTATTCGTTTACAAATTGAAAGCCCTACCCCATTGCCCGGATACTCCTGACGACCCTGAAGACGTACAAATAACTCAAATATTTTCCCTGCAAATTCAGATTCAAACCCAATTCCGTTGTCTTCGATGGATATTTTATGAAAATAGGAATCCGCTTCTTCATTAGAACCGGGTTTATTTAAAATTACTTTGGAATACAATATTTTAACTACCAATTTTCTCTCCTTGCTTTGATATTTAATAGCATTATTAATCAGGTTTTCAAATAACTGTCGTATCTGAAACGCAATACCAGTAACAACTATATTTTCGCTCAATGATGAAACGATTTGCCCCTGATCCGGTAAATCCTTATAAAATTCAACGATTTCCGAAATAACATTCGTGACATTAACCCGTTCAAACTTTCCCGAAGTCAATGCGGTTTCAGAATATTTTAACAGGTCATCGATTAAACCACTCAGCCGGTTAGCAGCATTGATAGAACTTTGCAAATAACCCCGTTCCTTTCCTGCTAAAATATCATCAGCATTTGTAAGAATCGAAGCATTGTAAAACTGAATTTTTCTTAAAGGTTCTTTCAAATCATGCGCGGCAGCATAAGAAAATTGCTGAAGTTCTTTATTTTGAAATTCAAGTTCCCTGGTGTACTCGATAATCCGGTCATTGGCAACTTTTAATTCTGTCAGGTCGCGCGTAACTTTAGAGAATCCCACAATTTCTTCTCCTTCATGAAGCGCAGTTATCACGATGCTTCCCCAAAACTGGCTTCCATCTTTTCGCAGTCGCCATCCTTCATGAATTGCTTTGCCATTTACTGTTGCCTCATGAATCAACTTTTCAGGCAGTTTCCTTTCCCGATCCTGTGAAAGATAAAATATGCGAAAATTCTGCCCTACAATTTCTTCTTCTTTATACCCTTTGATTTTCTCAGCACCCTTATTCCAATTTTGAATGAACCCTTCCTTATCAAGCAGGAGTATCGCATAATCTTCCACTTCTTCAATCATCTTATGATACCTGTCTTCACTCAGCCTCAATTCAGCATCCCTCTTTCGCAAC
>DATHPV010000213.1:0-5626 GCA_035483495.1 Puia sp. | reverse complement strand
TCCCCTTCAAATACAAAAAGGTGTTCCACCATCCGGTCCATGAAATATCGATCATGAGATACCATCACCAGACATCCCTGGAAGTCGAGGAGAAAATTTTCGAGAACCGCCAGTGTCGGCAGATCCAGATCGTTTGTTGGTTCATCCAAAATCAGAAAATTGGGATTGCGAAAAAGTATGGACAATAAAAAAAGTCTTCTTTTTTCACCACCACTCAATGATGATATATATGTGTATTGTTTATCGGGCGGGAACAAAAACAGATTCAGGAATTGCGCTGCACTTAAAGAACTCCCATCGGCCAGTGGAAAATGCTCCGCAATATTTTTTACGAACTCAATCACCCGCATGTCTTCTTTGATCACCAAACCTGTTTGCGAATAATTCCCAAAAACTACTGTCTCGCCGATATTAACCTTGCCACTATCGGGTGGCTCCAGTCCCTGCAACATATTCAGGAATGTGGTCTTGCCCGCTCCGTTTTTCCCTACAACACCTATCCGGTCGCCGCGTTTGAAAGTATAGTCAAATCCTTTGAGTATAACCTTCTCGCCAAAACTTTTATATACTTTTTTCAATTCAGCTACTTTGCCGCCCAGTCGGCTCATTTTCATCTCCAGTGTAAGTCGTTGTTCGTCGAGATTTTGTTTTGCTTTGGATTCCACCACATAAAAAGCATCCTGCCGGCTTTTTGATTTGGTCGTTCTTGCCTTGGGCTGCTTACGCATCCATTCGAGTTCTTTCCGATAGAGATTTTTGGCTTTATCAATACTTGCCAGTTCTGATTCTATCCTTGCTGATTTTTTTTCCAGGTAATTCTCATAGTCGCCTTTATATGTGTATAAATCACTGCGATCCATTTCCCATATTTCATTGCATACATTATCCAGAAAATACCGGTCGTGCGATACAACGAGCAAAGTGATATTCTGCTGATTAAGATAATTTTCCAGCCATTCTACCATTTCAATATCCAGGTGATTGGTTGGTTCATCCATAATGAGGAATGCTTCACTGCTTCCAAAAGTTATATCAACCAATGTGCGGGCAAGCGCTACTCTTTTCCGTTGTCCGCCACTGAGTGACTTAACGGGTTGAATCAAGTGATCAATATTGAGACGACTGAAAATCTGTTTCACTTTGGCGTCAAAATCCCAGGCACTCAGATGATCCATTTGCTCGATGCTTTCCATCAAAGCGTCTGTATCTTCCGTTTCACTGGCAGCTTCAAAAGATTTAATCGCAGTCGTAACAGGATTGGGGTGATGAAAAATATTATCCAAAATGGATAGTTCTTCCTGAAATTGCGGATCCTGTTCAAAAAAAACAACATTTATATCTTTTGAAATCCAGAGTTTTCCGGCCTCCGCTTTTTCTTTGCCAGCCAGAATCTTAAGTAAAGTAGTTTTACCTGTGCCGTTTTTAGCGATCAGGGCGATTTTATCCCCGGATTCAATATGAAAGGAAATATTGTCAAATAAAGGCTTAATTCCGTATGATTTCCCAAGTCCCTCAGCAGATACATAATGCATGCGGCAAAGATAATCGAAATAGCAGCAACAGTACCCGATCCCAAACGTTATACATTTATGCGTAAAAGATTTCTTACTATTTTCATAGTTACCTTTCTGGCAAATAAATGTTTCCCTCAATTGGCAAATTATTCTTTCCCACAACATTGTGTTTATTTCCAGGGGACCATCAGGCCTAATCATATCACGCAGGAAAAAATTGATCAGCAGGTATTGGATTTTTATAAGGGTTGGAAAAAACAATACGTACATACAACAAAAGACGGCAATCAGGCATATGTATTTTTTGACGAAGAGGGCACAAAGTTTCAGAGTGTATCTGAAGGACAGGGTTATGGAATGATAATAGAGGCTTTGTTGGGCGGTGCAGATCCGGATGCGAAAAAAACTTTTGATCAACTATTAAACTACGTATGGGCGCATCCAAGTAATCCCCAAACAACATTGATGGCCTGGTCCCAATTAAGGGATATGAAAGATAAAAATATAAAAGAGGCAACCTCAGCTACTGATGGTGATATGGATATTGCATACGCTCTGTTGTTAGCAGATGCCCAGTGGGGATCCGGTGGAAAATATAATTATAAAGATTCTGCCGAAAAGATGATTGGCTACATCCTGAGAGATGAAATAAACGGAGAATTCTTTAGTATTTTATTAAGTGATGCCGTAAAGCCAGACAGCGAAGACTTTTACGATACGAGGGCCTCCGATTTTATGCCCCTTCATTTTAAAGTATTTGAAAATGCTACAGGAGATCTGCGCTGGAGAAAAGTAGTTGATCGTAACTATGAACTTTTTATGAAAATGCAAAACAGGTATAGTGCGGATGCAGGGCTTGTTCCTGATTTTATAACTCATATAAATCACATCGCGAAACCAGCTAAACCAAACTATCTGGAATCGAAATTCGATGGATACTATAATTACAACGCCTGCCGTGTTCCGATGCGTGTGGCGATGGACTATTTGCTTACAGGAGATAAGAGGTCCTACAAAATGATGGGAATTATTAACAGATGGATAAAAGAAACCACGTCTGGCAATCCGGATAATATATCGGCGGGTTATACACTCGGGGGTGATGATATTAAAGGAAGAAAATTTGAGGCACTGAGTTTTATCTGCCCGTTTGCCGTTGCCTCGATGATCGATTCTACCAATCAGCTGTGGCTGAATAATATCTGGGATTATTTAACCGGATTTAAACTGGCAGAATTTGACTATTACGACAATACTATCAAAATGCTTTGTATGCTTATCATTTCAGGGAACTATTGGATCCCTCCGACACATGCTTTATCTCTTCGGCCATAAGTTTCGCAACAAATATATTTCCTGCCGGGTTAAGGTGAACACCGTCTGCCGTTAATATACCGCGGTCAACATTATTGGGATTATTGGTCTTTTCATAAGATGCAAATGCAGCATGCAGATCGATCAGCGCGAGGTTTTGATCTTTGGCAATTTTCCGGATGATGTTTGAATATTTATTCAAATCTCCATCCTGTTCGTTTGTATAGTCGTTTTTTTCTCCGATGGTTGCAGGTGTACATACAATTATCTTAGCATTGATCGCCTTCAATTTTTTTATGATTGCCAGGTAGAATTTTTCAAATTTATCTGCATCCGTTCCCGTGCCCATTTTTTTATGCCACACATCGTTCACACCAATCCATATTACAACGATGTCCGGGGATTTGCTGATCACATCGTCTTCCAGGCGTAAATAGAGATCATACACTTTATTCCCACTGATGCCAGCGCCGATCAGATCGTAGTTTGCAGACCCGTTTGCATTCAGCAAACTATCATCGATGCGGATAAATCCGTTCGGTAAAGCACCCATTTGGGTGATCGAGTCTCCGAAAAAAACAACTTTTATTTTCTTATCGGTCATAAAAGAAAAACTAATAATTATTAAAACACATGTAATGACAATCGTTGATTTTTTCATATGAATCTTTTCAATACTTTAAAATTTCTATTTGCGTGTTATCGTTATTTTAAATCTGTCCGGTTTCAGACTTAAAGATAAAGCAGGCAGAGATAAATGAACTCAAATGATTAATTTCGGCCCTAAATCTTAAAAAGAGATGGCCACTACAAAAATTACAGTAAAGGATAACGGTTCCCTTAAAATAGAAGGTGATTTTGAAATCGTTGATAAAACAGGCGCAAGATATGATTTGGGTGGCAGGGAAATCATCTCCGTTTGCCGTTGCGGTCTTTCTAAAAACAAGCCATTTTGTGATGGTTCACATAAAAATCACTTCGAGCACGATGCGGTGGCGTTTGCTCTTCCGCCGAAGACCGTAGTGTAATTATTTACTATTTTAATATTATCGCTGAACCTCCCACGTCTGGGATGGGCAAAAAATTTATATTGAATTCCTGACAAAATTGTTCCACGGCTTTTCTGGCACCCTTATATGCGTCATTATTAAAATCATGGATGAAAATATAACCACCACTTACCAGTTTTGGATAGAAAAACAGGAGTCCATTATAAATAGGTTCATACAAGTCCGCGTCTAAACTGACAAATACAAAACTATCATCAATCCTTTTAGCCGAATCCGGGAAAAATCCAATTACCGGATTGCATTTTTGTGGGAAGGGCATCAATTTCAGAACACCCTCCACTGAAGTATCGGAAAAATCCTGCTCACCTGACGAAAACTCTTTATTTGTTTCGCTGATCACATCCCTGTTATCAAATCCCTTAAAAGTATCAAACAGATATAATATTCTATCCGGAAAATATTGATTTATGTACCTCGCAAATCTTCCCTTATAGACTCCCAATTCAGCTACGTTGCCAGATATTTTTTTCTTATTTATCTCATAGCTTATTAGCTCCAAAGTAGAAAGTCTGACATAATCGAAATAATTTCTATCTATCGTTCTCTCACGATTCAAAAATGCAAGCGAGCTGCTGATAAAAACTTTATTTCTCCTCAACAAGTTACCAACCAAATAATTTGTTCCTTTTGCCAGAACTTCAAGCATACAGGTGATTTAGAGCAAATTTAGCTATTGCGGTTATTAATTCTGATATGATTGTTCTTTAAAATAGAAGAGCCAGGGCTTTAACCTGGCTCTTAAATATATAGAACTTGAACCGTTATTCTTTTAAATTACTTAGTGCCAGCACAGCTCCCGGTTTCAATGCCTTGTTATATATTCTTATTTCATCAATCACACCGTTAAAGTAATAGGGAAATGGCGGGTTTTCATGTTTTCCAATAAATAGATCCATGTTATTTGGTGTAAACACTACAGACTGATTTACACTGCCCTTAAGCTGTCCATTAATATAAAACTTTCCAGTAGTACCATCAAATGTATACGCGAGGTAATACCATGTGGCTGTTTTTATAATAACAGAGTCGGCCCAAACAGTAGCTCCCGTTCCGTCTCCATAACCCGCTAAGAAAGTTTCATTATTTATATTTGTACCCGGAACACCGCAATTAGATGAAAAGTCAAAAAATGAAATAGAATAAAAACCGTTAATATTATCAGGATACCCCTTCGAAAACACCTGATTTCCGTCACATGAACCCAAATAAAATCCGTTAACCTTGATAATTGCGAACATTGTTATATTGCCAGGATTAAGGGAAGAACTATTTTTTACAGTCATATAACTTGATGTCCCGTCAAATAAATATGCATTGTTCGCATTGCCAAATCTATCGGTTGTCATCGTAGCGCTATTTAGAGCTATATCATTATGCAAACCACTGCTGTCCTTTAACGTTCCTCCGTTAAAATTAAAATATGCAACCAAACCATCAGTTAAGTCATAAACAGTGTCTTTGGTTATGATGGTATCTGTTATTACATCTGTGGTTGTATCATGTCGATTCTCAGTTTTAGTGCAGGATAATACTGTCGAGCTCAATGAAACCAGAAGAATGAAGAGTATTAATACTGTACCAAATAGGGATTTTAGAACCTTCATATTGTCAATTTAAATTATTAGTAAAGGGGAATATGTTTTACAGTTGTTTTATCAGAATTCAATTATTTAATAACAACTGTATCAACTATATGAACCGTATCTCTCACAATGACAGTAGTAGTAT
>DATHPV010000212.1:0-2827 GCA_035483495.1 Puia sp. | reverse complement strand
CGTCAACTTACCACGCTGTAATATGATTTTATGAAAATCCACTTCCCATTCATTTTTTTGTACAATCGCAATGAATATTCTGCACAAAGGCTTCCACAATAAAAATTATAATAGATTATAAATGATTTTTTGTCATTACTGAAATAAGGCAAAGAAAAACTATAATGAATTGGTGTCAATGTAAGGGGATCGGCTTTTGAAATTGAATGCATGCCATCTCTCGAAATTATTTGTAGTCTGTCAAATAAACCATTAGTCCAAACCCCGTTATTTATGTTGTAGCAAGAAGCTATTGTATACACAGTATCGGACTGTGTAATTGATTTTATGTTGAAATTTTCGATGCTATCAATCAGGTAATATCTCCCCTTCATGGATTCTGCCGCCAGTATGTCATTAAAAACTTGTCGTAATTCAAATTGATCAGCTGAAACATGCTGGTTGCATGAAAGCTGCAAGATTGCGAAAGAAGCAAGCAGTAAAAGTTTGTACATCGTTCAAGTGGAGATGCATATGTTTGATGTTTCCATAAAAATTACAGTCTACTGCGAGGGCTTTGTACTATGTTGGTAAAGTGTACATGCCTCTCGAAATCTAAGCCCATCAAAACAAATCTTCACTATTTTACCACGATATTGCCAACATTGCTATAAGTATTTATTGAAGGCTGATACATGCACTGCAATGAAGCGGGCCCATTGGTAAAATTACCCGATGCACTGATCACAGTTTCGTATTCGATATTATGGATGCCGGAAGGGATCTTGTCAACGAAAAACAAGTAACCCACATCCTTGACTGATTGATAGTATTTCAAACCATCTCCGTATTCATATCCGCTTTCTGTTTCCCTGGGCTCCATCGTTGCAGCCCTTCTGTCATTTATAAAAACATAATTTAATTGTCTTGCTGTGTTAATGGTTAATACAGTCTTTACTTTATCCCCGATTTGCAGATCGCTGTTTCCCATAATGGGTTCCCAGGTTTTGGTTTGGTCATTATACCTGGAAAGAGTTTTATGAATCTTTACGATTGAATTCAACGAATCGTCTGGCGGATTAGAACTGAAGTAATAGTATTTAATCCCACCAGTTACGCTGCCTGAATTGCCAGTATTAAATGAAAACTGAGTTGGAAATTTCTTCCCTGACAGATCGAGGAAATCTGTCGACTTGCCTCCGAAAAGATTATCGGTCACTGTCAGCACGCTATCTTTCGTTTTGGCAGTTAGCTGATGCGTTGCACCTGACATATCGGGTGTTTGAAGAAGACCAACGATGGCTGCTGTGGATTTTGTTGTTGACCAGCTGTGTTCATTTCTGGTTTTCAATAGCCATTTTACGATTCCCTTAATAATATCTTCCGAGGTTCCGGCGGTTTCAAATGCCTCCGCAATCCGCGCAACTGTTTCTTCATCCTGCCGGTCAAGATCATCTGAATTGGAAACCGCTTTCCATCGTACACCATTTGAAGAGTCTGAAATTGCCAGCTGACGGATAGATTCTAATTGCCGAACTGCCTGATCCCGGAAAGCTACGCCCTCACCCGCGAATCTAAGACTGATAACAATTAGTGTCGACTGTTTGTCAATGTTATAATTGTCAATATTCTTCCAGTAAATTTTTAATAGGGAATCGGCTGCATATTTGACAGACGCCGAAATAGGATGATTTTTCAACCAATAACTTCGGGCATACAATAAATTGACGGGATCATTCCACTTGACTAAAGTCAATAATTCATTGTCCACATAATTGATAAGTCGGGATAAGAATTCGTGGTAGTCATCCGGTAATTTAATAACGCTGGGTTCAAGTAGTTTGTCCTGCTGCATTTTGCCGAGCCCTGCTAACACGTATCCGGAAATAAAATCGTCGGTCCTTCCTCCCTTAAACCAGCTTAACCCGCCGTCAGAGTTTTGCATCGCCATCAGTTCTTTTAATTGCTTTTCAAAAGCCAACTTCGACTTCGTTGTATCAAACAATAACCTCATTTTCTGTTGTTGAATCATAGCGGCATGATTCAGTTGTAACCATGGCATGGTTTGCTCATCCTGCTCTGTACCATCTTTCTCATTAGCTCCTGAATTTTCAACGACGGGTATTTTTGAAATATCCCGACGCAATAAAGAGTCCTTGGCAGCGATCTGTATTGCCGACGCAAATGCGAGCATTTTATTTAGTGTCTGCTCCGAACATCCATATGGGTCAAATGCCAGATAGGTCAGCGCATTCATAAGCGAAGCCTGTGGTTTGGGGGAAATAAAAAGCGATACACCAAAGGGTTCGGCATCTTCGGGAAAAGCAGGCGTAGTCAATGTATTAGACGGAGAAACTTCAGAACCAATGAATTTTGTCTGACTAACAAGAAATTTTCCTGATAAAACAGGGATGATATGTTCCTCACCATCACTGTATGTTTTAGTAGCCCCACTGATTTTTATCTTCAGCGGATGTAAAAGATCGGCAGGAATGCTTAGAACAAAACTTCCCGCACTATTGGATTCGTGTTTTACACTGAATGTCTGGCTGGATTCCTTAAGTAATTTGGCGCTTAGATTTTCTCCGGTGACGACGTCTTCAATTGTACAACTAAGCTTACCAGTCTGGTCGGCGCTGTCCAGGTTTGTGATGCGTGTTTTTATAATAATCTTGTCACCCTGATAAAGAAAACGGGGCATGGAAGGCTGCACCATCAGGGGTAACTGACTGAATAAAGATTTTTCCAGGTAGGCAAATCCGGCGTTCCTGGTATGAGCAAAGAGTTTCCATTTCCATTCGGTGACAGATTCGGGCAGCGTGAATGAAATGGAAAACATTCCGTCCTT
>DATHPV010000211.1:0-9305 GCA_035483495.1 Puia sp. | reverse complement strand
TAACGAACGGGGATACCCGAATGGGAAGAAACAAAACCAAAAATGGATGGATTTACACCATTGCACAATGGTATCCGAGAATGGAAGTGTATGATGATATCTCAGGCTGGAATACTATTCCTTATACGGGAGACGCAGAATTCTATTGTGAATATGGCGACTTCGATTATACTGTTACAGCCCCTGCAGATATTATTATAGGAGGATCAGGGGATTTAGTGAATCCGGGGGATGTATTGTCGCCGAAAGAAATGAGTCGTTATACGGAAGCAAAAAACAGTGATAAAACTATTTTCATAAAAGACTCAACCGATCTTTTCGACTCAAACTTCTATCCAAAGAAACCGGTTCTGCAATGGCATTTCAAATGTAAGAATGCCAGGGATGTTTCCTGGGCTGGTTCAAAAGCATATGTATGGGATGCAGCAAGAATTAATTTACCCAGTGGTAAGAAAGCGCTTGCCCAATCTGTTTATCCATTGGAAAGTACAGGTTACAATGCCTGGGGCCGTTCAACAGAATATACCAAGGCATGCATTGAATTGTATTCCGCTAAATGGTTTGAATATCCATATCCCATTGCGACAAACGCTGCGGGAGCAGTAGGAGGAATGGAATATCCCGGTATCGTATTCTGCAGTTACAGGGCCCGCACGGAAGGTTTATGGGGAGTAACAAATCATGAATTTGGTCATACCTGGTTTCCCATGATTGTGGGAACGAATGAACGCAAATATCCCTGGATGGACGAAGGGTTCAACACATTTATAAACTCAGTCAGCACAAAGGATTTTAACAAAGGTGAATATTACAGAGTGCAGAATCTGCACCAGGCTATCAGACAACAATTAACACGTGATCTGGATCCAATCATGATGACTTTGAACGTTGTGAAGGGAAATAATCAGGGTTGGACAGCATACAATAAACCTGCAATGGGTCTGATCATTTTGCGCGAGCAGATATTGGGCAAGGAACGTTTTGATTATGCATTCAAAACATATATCGAACGGTGGGCATATAAACATCCTACACCCTGGGATTTTTTCCATTCGATGGATAACGCAGCTGGTGAAGATCTTGGCTGGTTCTGGAATGAATGGTTCTTCACGGCCTGGTGGGTAGATCAATCAGTAAAGAAAATTGAATATGTAAACAACGATTCATCCAAAGGTTCGATAGTAACCATAGAAAATCTGGAAGGTTTGGCACTGCCCGTAACAATGATTATCAAAGAAGAAAATGGCAAAACAGATTCGGTTAAATTACCTGCAGAAATCTGGCAGCGCGGACCTGTCTGGGCAGTAAACTTCAATACAACTTCCAGAATTGCATCGGTAGTAATAGATCCTTATAATACACTGCCAGATATCAACGCTGAAAATAATATCATGAGTGGTATACCGGTACCATCCCAGACCACCGCAGCAAAAGTGATTCAGAATTATTTAAGTGCAATCGGAGGTGTTGACAAAATAAATGCAATACAGGATTTGTCACTCGCAGCCCAAAACAGCTCTCAGGATACCGTATTTAAAATATATGATTTTAAAAAACCTGGTAAGTTATACGAACACATCACCGCTCCTTTAAGAAGACTGGATTTATATGAGATTACTGCTGACGGAAATAATATTACTGTGAAGGAAGGGGGCAGGACAAGAGATCTGCCTGATCATACGAAGAGATTGTATGCCGATCTTATCATGCCATTCCCTGAAACCGAGTTTGATAAACCTGGATATACGATGGTATTGGATCCAAAAATGCAGGTCGTGGGCAGCCAGCTCGCTTATCTGGTAACTGTCACATCTCCCGACGGAGTTCGGATAAAATATTATTATGACGACAAATCTGGCCTGAAGCTGAAACAAAACGAAGATGCTTCTTCCAGAACTGCAACCGAATTCGGCGATTACCGGGAATTATCAAATGGAGTTAAATTTCCATACTACGAAAGGTCGGCCACACCAGCCGGCCGAATCACTGAATACACGGTAAAATCCGTGAAGGTGAACAGCGGTTTGGATGACAGTTTGTGGTCTCCGGCGAAGTAGTTTTTAACATTCGGGGTTTTTGGTTACCCGTAACGGGGTTATTCATACAGAGCTATATAGCGTATTATTTATTAATATATAATACGCTATATAGATTACTATTCTGGCAGTTTATTTGCTTTATGGTAGGGTAACTTAATCCAATCCTACCAGCATGAAAACCAAAATCCTCAAAATTACAGGGATAACCCTGCTTACTATTATCGCTATTATTTGGGCGGCTCCCTATCTTTTAAAAGGGAAAATTACCAGTCTTATTAAATCTGCTTCCAGTAAAGAACTGAAGGCAGACATCAGTTTTTCAGGAGTCGATATTTCCTGGTTTCATCATTTTCCCAATCTAACGATCGGGGTCAATGATCTCGCCATTACCTGCGTAGGCGAATTCCAGGGAGACTCGCTGGTGTCGGCAAAACGTTTAGACTTGTTATGCAGTGTCAGGAGCTTTTTTTCCGGAGACAGTATTAAAATTTATTCCATTACAGCAAATGAGTTACGGGTGCATGCACGAACTCATAAAGATGGACACTCCAACTGGAATATTGTAAAATCTGCCGGTTCTTCAAATGGCTACAACGATTCTACTGCAAGATCCTTCGCATTGGATCTACAACGATATGCAATTCATAAAGGATATATCGATTACATGGATGAGAGAAAAGGTTCTCATATAGAAGTTTTTAATCTTGAACATGACGGGCGTGGTGATTTTAACTCCGAACAGTTTACACTTAAAACAAAATCAACCGCTGATGTGGTGAATTTTAACCTGAAAGGTATTATCCCTTTTCAGATTACTGCAAAGACAAGTATGGATCTGACTTTACACGTCGATAATAATACCCATACTTATTCCTTCAATACCGACCAGGTTTTACTAAACGAACTAAAAATGCATTCGGAAGGATTCTTTCAATGGATCAACGACAGCAGTTATAATATGAGTATCAAGTTCAAGGCACCTTCTACGAAATTTAAAAACCTGCTCTCTCTATTTCCTTCCTTTTACCAATCAGATTTTGCCAGTATAGAAGCAAATGGTCAGGCAAATTTTAATGGATTTATTAAAGGCAGGTACGATGAAAAACATTCACCTTCCTATCATACAAACCTGTATGTGCAGGACGGCTATTTTAAATATCCTGATATGCCCATGTCTGTGGAACATATACGCCTGGGACTTCAGCTGGATAATCCCGACGGCACGGAGGATCATAAAACTTTAAATATATCTGAAGCGCATGCGGAGATAACGGGTGATACGATCGACATGCACCTGCAGTTGAAGAACCCGAAGACAAAACCTTTTATTGACTTTGGTTTTGCGGGTAAACTTGATCTGGCAAATGTGTCTAACTGGATAAAACTAGCACCTGGAACCAAGATGACGGGTTTGTTAAATGCCAGCATCCATGCAAAGGGAAATATTTTCGAGAATGAAAAGCAAAAGAAGGATGTATTTCAATCGCGTGGTACACTCGGACTTTTAAGCTTTTCATTTGCATCCAAAACACATCCACATCCGATTACATTGGACGATCTGCTTATGACATTTAATTCAAAAAATATTTCAATCGACGACCTCAATGGAACCTATCTTGCAACGCATGTGGGCGTCACCGGTACTGTAAATAACTTCTTTGATTTTGCCATCAGAAATAAACCATTGAATGCTTCTATAGATTTAAAAGCTGATGAACTGAATTTAAGGGAGTGGATAAGAACTGAGAAAGATACTTCTGATAACAGTGTTCATGTGAATACTCCTTTCCTGGTTCCGGAAAATATTGACTTCACGATACATGCCGAAGCAGATAAATTACACTATGACAATCTGGATCTTCAACATGCCGACGGAAAGCTGATCATATCAGATGAAAAGGTTCAATTTGTTGATGTGAATGCAAAAGGATTGGATGGAGATATTACCATCAATGGTGTGTACTCAACATTGGAAAGTAAAGAGAGTCCGGACATAATGCTAACCTATGATGTCAAAGGACTTGATATTCAGAAAACATTTTTCGCTTTCAATACGATTCGCAGGATAATGCCTGTGGCGAAATTCATTGAAGGGAATCTGGATGCACACATGAGCCTTAACGGGCAGTTACACGGTGATATGATACCGGATCTGCAAACCATGAATGGAGAAGGTACTGTGCAACTGTTGAGTGGTACAATGAAGGATTTTGGGCCGCTGGACAAAGTCTCGCAATCGATGGATATTTCCGAATTAAAGGATGTTCCGTTAAAAGATATTAAAGCTGCATTTGCTTTCAAGAACGGAAAAGTTTCGGTATCTCCCTTCTTTGTACACGCGGGTGACATTGACATGGAAGTTGGGGGAACCCATGGATTTGATCAGTCGCTCGACTATGGTATTTATATGAAAGTGCCGCGTAACCGCTTAGGCAGCAAAGGAAGTTTGTTTGTAAAAGACGTCGTTACAAGGGCTGCTGAAAAAGGAATCCCGGTGCAACTAAAAGACGCCGTAAGTATGAATGTAAAAATGAGTGGAACGATTAATAGTCCGGCTGTAAACACAGACATGGATTCGGTTGTCGGTACTGCCGCCGCAGATCTTAAAAAAGAAATGGATGATTTTGTAAATGCCAAGCTTGACAGTGCCCGCGATCAATTGCGTAAACCATCTACGACTAAAAAGCAACTGTTCGTTCAGGCTTCTTATAAAACAAAAGCAAAAAAAACAACCAGGTCAGTTCACAAATCCACTGCTCATACAAAATCAAAGAAGAAACACAAAAAGCAATCGAAGAATTATTCGACTTCTTTGAAAAAGACCAAAACAACGGCGAGTATTGGACATAAAAAACAGCAAACTTTGTAAGAGCTGGAATGGACAGTTAAATTATCCAGGCGCCCATCAACGCCTGGCAATAATAAATAATCTTGGAAATGGTAATAGAACTGTGCCATCAGCGTAAATCTTATAGGCTTTGCTGATGGCAGTTTTATATTGACCTATGAATTCCAAACGTTCATTTTCATTCAAAGGATTCAAAAAAGGTTGAAGCCCTGTTCCTTTGAACCATTCAACAACAGCGTCAGCACCTCCTGCAAGCTGGTGATAATAAGTAGTTCTCCAGACATCCAGTTTTGAAACTGTATGCTTTAATGTTTCATAATACCAGTTTGCAGTTTCACGGGCAACTCTTTTGGATGATTCTGCAAGTTTATCCCTCCAGGGACCGGCAGATGCAACCTCTCTCATCAAACGGTGTGAAGGCTCATCAAAATTATCAGGCATCTGAACGGCGAGACTGCCACCAGGAGACAGTTTATTTATTAAGAATGGAAAAAGGTTTTCATGATCGGGAACCCATTGCAGAGCTGCATTCGCCAGAATTACGTCGTAGGGACCTTTTTCTTCCCAGGTTGAAATATCAGCTAATTCGAAATGCGTATCCGGCATTCTTTTGCGGGCAGCTGTGATCATATCTTCAGAACTATCCATGCCCATTATCCGGGCTTCAGGATATCTGTCGCGAAGTAATTCAGTTGAGTTACCTGGACCACATCCTATATCTGCACAGGTTCTTACAGTTTCTGTTTTAACATGCGCGAGTAAATCAAATATGGGACGATTTCGTTCGTTTTCAAACTTGGAATATTGCTGAGCAGACCAGCTCATTTCTTCGTATTCGTTCTCTGCGGATAATATACCGGATAACTTGTTCTTTCTACTCCAATACTTCCTGAAATAGAAAATGTTTTGGCATCATTCGTATACATCAAACCCATCTGTACGGCGGGGTTTACTCCAAAACCGTAAGTATTCGGAATACCGGCTCCCGGATAGGATTTATTGAATGAGGGATTCATAAATGAGTTGCCGAACCCGTAAAATGTGGGGGCGATTGAGATAGCTGCAAAAGCAGAAACATTATCGTTTAATGGTCTGGTTACCTGTAGACCTATCGGTGCGGATACATATGTAACACTGCCACCATTAAAAAAACTAACGCCGGTAGAGACTCCGCTGTAAGTGTTGAAATAAAATTTCTGATTCAGATGGTTACTGTCACCCGTGGGGAAATAAACTGGCCGGGGTTGCCACATGCCGAAATTCATACTGCCTACAGGCAAAAAGGTTTGAGCTTTCACTGAAAAAAAACCGGCAGACAAGAATATCAATAATATAGCACGCATCCCACCCTCTTTGACTATAAAAATACAGAATCTTAATCTATATCTAACCAGATATTCTTAAATTAACAAACGCAAAACGGCTAAATTGATGCAGCATGAAAACAATATTTGATAAAGCCACGACTGATGAGCTGGTTCACAGAATTAGCATGCTTGATGAAAACAGCAAAGCTCTTTGGGGTAAAATGACTGTATATCAGATGATAAAGCATTGCACGCTTTGGGAGGAGATGCTTGTCGGCGAAAAAGAATATAAACGAATGTTTATTGGACGGCTATTGGGTAAAGTGATACTCAAAAAAATTATAAAGGATGAAAAACCAATGCTGCGAAACGCACGTACCGTTCCCGGTTTTAGTATTACGGATGATGGGGACGTGCTCGCGGAAAAAAATAAATGGATCGCGCAGATAAAAGAGCATGCCCACTTTTCAAACGTGAACTTTGTGCATCCGTTTTTTGGAAAGATGAACAAGGAGCAAATTGGCTTACTGGTTTACAAACATATCGACCATCATCTGCGGCAGTTTAATTGCTGATTAAATCTAAGTATGAGTAATTATTTCGAAAATAAAGTTGTTTGGATTACAGGAGCTTCATCCGGTATTGGCGAAGCGCTTGCATATGCCTTTTCATTTCGGGGCGCAAATCTGATCTTGTCAAGCAGAAGACCCGATGAATTGGAAAGGGTTAAATATACATGTCGTTATCCCGAGAATGTAAAAATCCTTCCGCTGGATCTGGGCGATAGTTCTTCATTAGAAACTAAAACAAAAGAAGCCATCGGGGAATTCGGTCATATAGATATTATGGTGCATAATGGTGGAATATCACAACGGTCATTGATTGTTGAAACAAATATGGATGTACACAGAAGAGTGATGGAACTTGACTATTTTAGTTATGTAGCAATCACAAAAGCACTACTTCCACATTTTATAGAAAGGAAATCAGGACATTTTGTAGTTACAAGCAGCATCATGGGTAAAATCGGAACACCGATGCGGTCAGCCTATGCAGCCGCAAAACATGCATTACATGGTTTTTTTGATTGTCTGAGAGCGGAAGTTTCTGTCTATAATATTAAAGTCACCATTCTTACACCCGGTTATATCCGCACAAATATCTCCTTGCATGCTGTTACAAAGGATGGAGGCAAACTGGGCACAAAATCTGAAAATATAGAAAACGGACTTGAGCCCGGCAAAGCAGCTACTCAGATTTTAGAAGCCATAAAAAAAGGATCATTTGAATCGTATATCGGAAAATTCAGCACTGAGAAAATTGTTCTCTGGCTCAACCGCTTTTCACCGGCCATGGTTATTAAAAGAGCAACGAAGTTTGTTCCGAAATGATATCTATGAATTAAAAATGAATATCAAACCATTTTAACTAAGGATTTTAATGTCACAACATATATTGAACCTCGGCAGAACGAGTTTTGGCGATCCCGCAAATACGGGCAAATTAATGAGTGTGGATGAAGCGCAACAACTCTTGGAAGACTGGGTGCCGAATGAAAGACTGAGACTTCATATGAAACAGGTCGCCGCGCTTATGAAAGCATGGGCGATAGAAAAGGAAGGCGCAGATCCAAAGACCGCACAGGCATGGGAACTGGCCGGCTTATTGCACGATGCAGACTGGGAGAAATATCCAGACACCCATTGCAAAATGATCATCGAAGAATTGGAAAGACGGAATATTGATCCCGCTGTGATCCATTGTATTGCTTCTCATGGTCCAAAGTATTTTGGGGTAGAACCCGAGTCAAAGATGGATTTTATGATTTATGTATTTGATGAACTGTCCGGATTTATTCATGCTTCCGCGTTGATCCGACCAACGCGTTATGAAGGAATGGACGTTAAGTCTGTACTTAAGAAACTTAAGACTCTTTCATTTGCAGCTCAGGTAAACCGCGAAGATATCTCTGACGCGATCAGTCGCATCGATCAAAGCCTGGAAGAGATCGTGCAGTTTATATTGGATCATCAGAAGTATGTACAATAAAGATAGAAATCCTGAGCTGACATTTAAACGATAAACATGCTTAAAAACTATTTTAAAGTAGCATTGCGAAATCTGCAAAAGAATAAACTATATAGTTTCGTGAATATCGTAGGACTGACTATTGGTATTACCTGTTGCATATTGATAGGTTTATATATTGGACATGAGTGGAGTTATGACCGGTTCCATAAAAATGCAGACAGGATTGTACGTGTGACGATGGAGTACAGTAACGGCGGCACTGTTGGAAGTTTTGCCACTACCGGCACGAAAGTGGGACCTCAATTTAAAAGGACCTTTCCTTACGTAGATGCTTATGTGAGGACTCTGAAATTACCGAGAGTAATAAGTTATCACGACAAAGTGATCAATGAAAAAAATTTCTTTTATGCAGACAGCGCTTTCTTCGAGGTTTTTTCTTTCAAACTTGTAAGAGGGAATCCTGCAACGGTTTTAAATACGCCGAATCAGGTTGTAATCACGGAGCGTATGGCCAAAAAGTATTTTGGCAACAATGATCCCTTAGGTAAGGAATTGTTCATTTCCAACAGTAAGAACTTTCTCGTAACTGGTGTTGTGGAGGATGCTCCCTCTAACTCACAAATGAATTTCGATTTCGTTGCTTCATTCACAAGTCTCGATGCATCGAAGTCAGAGGATTGGTGGACGGCGAATGATGTCACTTATCTGCTCTTAAACAGTGCGGCAAATATCCCGAAACTGCAGGATCAGGTGACTTCCTTTATGAATACGGACAAAGTGCGTAAGGAATCGAACGTAGAAGGCAGTGACTATCTCACCTATCATCTTGAGCCTTTGAAAAAAGTGCATCTGTATTCCGCATTGGAAGGTTTTGAGCCCAACGGTAGTATTACATATATCTATATCCTCGGTGCCATTGCAGTGCTTATACTCATCATAGCTTGTGCAAATTATACGAATCTTGCTACTGCACAGTCTGCCGGCAGGAGTGGAGAGATAGGAATTCGAAAAGTATTGGGAGCAGGACAGTTCCAGCTTTTTAGTCAACACCTCGGTGAATCGGGATTATTAAGTTTTATT
>DATHPV010000210.1:0-3950 GCA_035483495.1 Puia sp. | reverse complement strand
GAATTGTTGCACGACCTTAAGAAAAATTTTACGCTTGTGATTGTTACACATAATATGCAGCAGGCAGCCAGGGTAAGTGATAAAACAGCTTTTTTTTATTTGGGAGAACTGGTAGAATATGACGACACCAAATTAATGTTTACAAATCCTCAGGATAAGCGAACTCAAAATTATATAACCGGCAGATTCAGTTAGGTCTATACAAAACAAGAGATATTATGTCACAATTAGAAATAGAACTGAAGCAGTTAAAAACAGAAGTGATCAATATGTGGAGTCTTGTACATTCACAATTGGTCAAGTCAAATATCGCAATGGTAAACTTCGATAAAAATCTGGCCCGTGAAGTTGTATCCAGAGAAAAGAGAGTAAATGGTTCCGAACTAAAAATAGATCGTGACTGCGAAAATATATTTGCGCTGCTTACACCGGTAGCAATAGATCTTAGATTTGTACTGGCGGTTCTTAAAATCAACTCAAACCTCGAGCGTATCGGAGATATTGCGGAAGGTGTGGCAAAATATATTCTGAGTGCTGATAAGCCTTTTAATCCGGAACTTCTGAAGATTACTGAAACCGTTGCGATGTATGATGAAGCAATTAATATACTGGAGGATACGCTGACTGCATTTGAGAATGAGGATACTGCTTTGGCAAGAAGCGTATTTCAGAAAGATGAGTTCCTGGACAAGATTAATATCAATTCTACATTAATGACCGTTAAGTATCTTGAACAGTTTCCACAAGACTGTTATCAGTCGCTCATTAATCTGTCAATAATCAGAAGGCTGGAACGGGTCGGTGATCAATCGAAAAATATTGCAGAAGAAACTATCTTTTATGTGGAAGCCAAAGTGCTGAAACATAACGAAGATTGACGAGTGAATTGTTATTCAATTGTAAAAGCCATTCAACAGAATGGCTTTTTTATGCCATTTCTTTTTTTTAAATCATTTTTGATAAAAACTACTTTTGTAATTAACCGGGCAACAGGCCACTTTAAATTGAATACAATGGCAAAAGTTTCTATTCGTTTCTTTTTAGGGATTTTATTTTATTTATTCAGCATAAATAATTCTAAAGCGCAATGGGACCTGGGTTTGCAGGGAGGGATAAGTATCCCTAATCTTTCAGCAGGTGGATCTGACAACAATCCGTTGAATACCGGATACAGTTCCAGGCTGGGTCCGGAATTTGCAATTTCAGGGGAGTATCACATGAGCAAGTTGTTTTCGATAGTGCCTAAAATTGAATATTCAGCTCAGGGAGGGAAGAAAGATGGATACCAGGCTTTGCCTACGCCACCGGGAATTGCCGAATATTTAGAAATGCAGGGGGGTACTGCACCAACTTATTTATACGCAGATTTTAATAGTGAGGCGAAACTTGACTATTTACTGATTCCCATACTGGCTAAATTTGGCTGGGATCTGGATGCCCAAAAGAAATTCAGGGTAACCGTTGCAGCTGGGCCTTATCTGGGATTTTTACTTTCTGCAAATCAGGTAACGTCGGGCAATAGCGAACTTTACACCGATCCTGAAAAGATGAATGCATTGCCTCTGGGGCCGCAATCTTTTGACACGACCAATAATATTAAAAGTCAACTGAACACAACAAACTTTGGCATAGACGGAAGTGTAGGAATCGAATATCTAATGGGGAAAACCAAACGGGACAAAATATTTTTTGAGATCGGGGGAAACTATGGTTTTCTGAATATACAGAAAGGAAGTGCCAACGGCAAGAACAACACAGGTGCTGCCACAATTATGCTTGGGTATGCTTACAGGATAAAATAAAACCTGGCAATATTTAATTCTTCATTTCAGTGTTCTTGGCGAGCGCAGCAGGATTTTTCAGAAATGCTTGCTTACATTCCTCCGAACAAACACCGTAAACCTTGCCATTATAATGAACAGTGTCTTCAATCCCCGCTGACATGGGCATGCCGCACGAAGGATCTTTTTTATTATCTACCATTTCGGCAGTAAACTTCTTTTTCTGTACTGAATCCGTTTTCGGAGCTTGTTCAGTTGCAGGTTCAATCTTTGGCTTTTCATTGCAGGAAAATGCCAATAACATTAAATAAAATAGTGGTCTTTTAATCAGCACTTTTAAAGCGGAAAGATGATTTGATTTCACGATACATTTTGAAGTCACAAAAATACGACAACTAAGTCTCATAATTGTTATGCGTCAACTGCGCTGCTTCCCATCCAATAATCGCAGATTTGCGATCAATTCCCCAATGATAGCCACCCAGATTACCAGAAGAAGTAATTACCCGATGACAAGGAATAAGAAAAGCGATTGGGTTACTTCCTATGGCAGTTCCTACGGCACGGGACGCATTTGCATCACCAATCTCAAGAGCAATGTTCATGTAAGATTTTAACGAGCCGGACGGAATATTCAATAACGCATTCCAGACTTTAATTTGAAAAGGAGTTCCTTTCAGATGCAGTTTGATACTGTCCAGGTCAGACCAATCGCCACGAAATATTTTCAGTCCCTGTTGTTGATGTAAATCTGTTCTTTGTTCTATTGTACTGGCAGGGAACCGATTAATAATTTCAGACTCCGGTGATTCCGTTCCTTTTCCGATAAAGGAGATATGACAAATACCTTTATCTGTGGAAGCTATAAGCACATCCCCAAAAATTGTCTCAGCATGACTGTAGAAGATATGTAAATTCTTTCCGCCCTGCTTATACTCTCCCGGAGTCATACCTTCTATTTGAATAAATAAATCGTGAAGTCTGCCGGTGCCGGATAACCCGGTCTCGAAACTCACCGTAGCCAGGGAATGTTGTTCCTGCAAAAGTCGTTTTGCATACTCGATGCTTGTAAACTGGAGGAATTTTTTAGGACTGACGCCGGCCCATTCTTTAAATAAACGTTGAAAATGAAATGGACTCAGGTGCACTTCCTGTGCTACTTTATCTAAATCCGGTTGTTCTTTGAAATTTTCACGTATAAAGTGAATCGCCTGTTCTATTCTTTGAAAATCGTGCATACCCAAAAATAAAAGATGGCAATTACTCAGGCAACCCGAAAATTGCTTTTATTTAGTTGATCCGCGAAACAGTCTTAAAATCTTTTGAAATTTTGGCATTCATAGCTCCGGTGGTATCGAGTAAATGGTCGCTCATCTTTTCTTTCATATTCACTTGAAAATTGCAGCGATAATATTGTTCCTCTTCAAAATAGATTACGTCCAGCACTTTAAATTTTACCCTTGAGCTATCGATCTTGGGTGAATGATTCAGGTATTGATCCATGGTATTTTTCAAGACTGTTTCCGTGTCCTTTCTGCTCCATTTTTTTGCGCAGGAAAAAAATATCAGTACGCTGAATAAAGCCAAAGAATAAATCTTGATTTTTTTAATTATTTTCTTAATCATAATCGCAAAATAAATAAAATTGAAAAAAGGAGATTAGTTTTTTGATAATGGCCCCGATAATATGTTCATTTAACACATAAGATTTTGGATTCAAACCCTACAATTTGGATCGGATAATAATCTACAATTAAAAGTTAAAAAAAAATTAGGTCAGCATTTAAGAAATCTTAAATTTGGTTATAATTTCTCATCGTTAAACCAAAAGACGAATTGCTTATGCCAACTAAATTTAAACTCCTGGCGGGGCTGAACACCGCATTCCTTCTTTTCCTCAGCTTAAGTCTTTTCGCTCAAACATCGATTACTGGCCGCGTTTTAGCTAGCGCAGACAAGAAACCAGTAGTTGGAGCAACTGTACAGGTAAAGGGAGGCAAGTCAGCCACTTTAACCGGATCGGATGGAACTTTTACTATTAACTCATCTCAAAAAGTGAGTGCACTGGTAATTACCATTGTAGGTTTTGAGTCGGTCACTGTACCGGTAAATGGTACCAATGTCGGAGACATCATGCTCTCCATTTCTGCTACATCTCTGAATGATGTA
>DATHPV010000209.1:0-4599 GCA_035483495.1 Puia sp. | reverse complement strand
GGAACAGGATGCGGCAAAAGCCTGGTACAGTATAGACAATAACATCACGCACTATGATGAAAAGAAGAGGGTAGAAATGATGGCGATGCCCTCAATGGAATATAAAGTAACCACGCTGATCGACTTTAACAGCCCTGTTCTGGGAACCCAGCATGCGGGCCTGAAGTCCATGAAGGATTTTAAAACGGAGATCGCACCCTGTCGTACTTTCTGCTTTTTGCATGAACTCGAAATGTTGCTGGAGAATAACCTGATCAAAGGCGGGGATATTAATAACGCCATTGTAATTGTAGATAAGAAAGTAACGGACGATGAAATGCAACGCCTTGCCAAAGCATTCGGTCGTGAGAACATGGAAGTTAAAAGCGGCGGTTATCTGAATAATCTGGAACTGCGTTTTCCGAATGAGCCGGCGCGGCACAAACTTTTGGATGTAATAGGGGATCTCGCATTGATCGGATACCCCATCAAAGGACACGTGATCGCCAACCGCCCGGGACATTCAACAAATGTTGATTTCGCAAGAAAGATCAAACAATATATCCGCAAGAATAAACACCTGAAGAATACTCCGGTTTATGATCCCAATCAGCAGCCGATTTATAACAGCCAGCAGATTGAGAAAACTCTTCCCCATCGTTACCCTTTTTTATTAGTAGACAAAATCATTGAATTGACCGATACTTATATCGTCGGTATAAAAAACGTGACTTTTAACGAGCCATTTTTTGTAGGTCATTTTCCAGGTAATCCGATTATGCCCGGAGTATTACAAGTGGAAGCGCTGGCACAGACTGGTGGCATACTTGCGATCAACGCAATGGCGGGCGGTAGCCAATATGATACTTATTTTCTGAAGATTGACAATTGTAAATTTAAAGCGAAAGTGGTTCCAGGAGATACGATGGTGATGAAACTGGAGTTGATGAATCCAATCAGAAGGGGTATTGTTGAAATGCGTGGAACTGTTTTCGTCGGAAACAAAATAGTTACTGAAGCTGACCTGATGGCGCAACTTGTAAAGCGAAGTTAAATTAGCGGATTTGTGGCAAATAAGGTTATTTTTGTGGGGCTGGGTTTTGCTCAGCATTTTTTATGAAGCAACCTGCTATAATTAAAGAAATATCAAAAGGTGGTCAGCAGGCCGCCACATCAACAGATGATAGAATGATCCATCCCCATACCTATATACATCCAAATGCACGGGTTGCCACTAATGTGAAAATCGATCCATTCTCGGTCATTCACCAGGACGTAGAAGTGGGAGAGGGCACATGGATCGGGTCCAACGTGACGATCATGGAAGGGGCACGGATTGGGAAAAACTGCAGAATATTTCCGGGCGCTGTAATAGCGGCTATTCCACAGGATCTGAAATTCCAGGGGGAATATTCAAACGTATTTATAGGTGATAACACAACGATCCGGGAATTCGTTACCGTGAACCGCGGTACAAAAGACAGAGAAAAAACTTCCATAGGCAGTAATTGTCTCATACAGGCTTACTGTCATCTTGCGCATGATTGTATTGTTGGCGACTATTGTGTGATGAGTAACAATACACAAGTTGCAGGTCATGTAATTATAGAAGATTATGCAATCCTTGGTGGCATGTGTGCGATCCATCAATTTGTAAGAGTGGGCAGGCACAGTTTTCTCCAGGGAGGTTCGTTGGTAGGCAAAGATATTCCACCGTATATAAAAGCCGGCAGAATGCCATTGAGTTATTGTGGTGTGAATTCTGTGGGATTGAAACGAAGAGGTTTCAGCATTGATAAGATTAATCATATCCTCGATATTTACCGGATCATTTATAATAAGGGATTAAATACTTCCCAGGCACTGGAATTTCTGGAGGAAGAATTTTCGGCTACGGATGAGCGTGATGAGATTGTAACATTTATCCGTGAAAGCAGTCGCGGTATCATAAAACGCTTCAGTAAAAGCAACCTCGATGAGGATTATCCTGTCTGACGCAGGCAAACGATTCAACCGCGAATGGATATTCCGGCATTTCGATTACAGTTTTTCATCTTCAAATGCATATGCCATAACGGGCCCCAACGGCTCCGGTAAATCCACGCTTCTGCAATTTATAGCTGGCGCACTCATGCCAACAGAAGGAAAAGTTTCTTACCATCAGGAGAACGAAAAGCCTGTAGAAGTATATTATCCACTTCTTTCCATTGCAGCTCCATATCTGGAACTGATTGAAGAAATGACTGCCGTCGAATTCTTACGGTTTCACCATGTATTTAAACCATTGTTACCGTCGATGACCATTCCCGGGATTCTGGAATGTGTCGGTTTACAGCAGGCATCCGGAAAACAAATACGCTATTTTTCTTCGGGGATGAAACAAAGATTAAAACTGGCACAGGCTTTTTTTTCCGACACTCCCGTTGTTCTGCTGGATGAACCCACTACGAACCTGGATGCTCCGGGGATTGAGTTATATCATGAACTAATCGGTAATTATTGCAGGGAAAGACTTGTGATTGTTAGTTCGAATGATACCACGGAGTATTCGTTTTGTAAGACCATAATTGATATGAAAGAACTCAAGAAATAGTGTGAGAGTGTGAGAGTGTGAGAGTGATAGCTTTAAACTAACCACCATACTTTCACATTCTCACACTCTCACACTTGTTCTATCGTTGTGACGCAATGAGTAGATTCAAATCAGTATACTTTAAATCAAACCGCTGACTCAAATGAAAGTTTGTGAGCGCGCCTTTAAACATATATATACCGCTTCGTAAATGAATTTTGTGCCAGACGAGATTATCAAATCCGCCTTCTTCTGATGCTTCCAGCAACAAAGGAGTAATAACATTACTGATGGCCTGTGATGCTGTTCTGGCAAATCCAGATGGGATATTTGGCACGCAATAATGTATTACGCCATATTTGATAAATGTCGGATGTTCGTGTGAGGTGATTTCACTTGTTTCAAAACATCCACCGCGGTCAATACTCACGTCAATAATTACGCTGCCGGTGCGCATATTACTGACCATTTCCTCAGTAACAACCACAGGAGTACGACCGGATTGTGAAGAAAGCGCTCCCACTGCCACCTCACAACTTTTCAATTGTTTGGAAAGAATACGTGGTTCTATAACGGATGTGTATATTCGAAAACCAATATTGTTCTGAAGTCTTTTTAATCTGGAAACACTGTTGTCAAATACTTTCACCGATGCTCCCAGAGCTAATGCTGCCCTTGCTGCATATTCTCCCACAATGCCCGCACCAAGAATGATTACTTTGGTAGGTGGTATTCCGGAAATTCCTCCCAGCAATACACCCTTTCCATGATTTGCAGAACTCAGATATTGCGCCGCCACCAGCATCACTGCACCACCCGCAATTTCACTCATACTACGCACAATGGGATAGCTCCCACTCTCATCTTTAAGGTTTTCAAAAGATATACCAGTAATGCGTTTCTCCATCATTTTCTGTAGCAGCTCAGATTTGAGTGCAGATAAGTGAATAGGAGAAATAATGGTCTGGTTCATTTGCAATAGTGGAAGGTCTTCTTCTACTACGGGCGCTGATTTAACCAGGGTCGGACATTTATATACTTCCGCCTTTTCATATATTATTCGGGCGCCCGCCTCACTGTAGTCCCTGTCTCCATAATGTGCAGCTTCACCGGCGTTATGTTCAATCAATACTTCATGACCATTGCTAATCAAAACACTCACTGCTTCGGGGGTAAGTCCGATCCTGTTTTCCTGGAATGCAGTTTCCTTGGGAACACCGATCAAAAGCATGCTTGATTTCGGCTTTACATCCAACGTCTCTTCCAACGTTTCATAGCTGAAAGAAGTACTGATAAATGGTTTACTGTGTTGGGACATGATAAGATGGTTTGTCTCCCCTGGGGTTGCAAATCGTGGAGGTGAAAATTACAATTTTATCCTGAATTTTTTCCAATATGCGGGAGCAGGGTGATTTTCCGCGTTTTATCATCCAGCAATTCAATGGAAATTGCCAAACTCTCCTTCGGGAAAATACCAGGAGCCCTGTCAGGCCATTCAACCAAACAGATTTCCCCGGAAGTTAAACAGTCTTCAACGCCTGCTTTTATGGCTTCTTCCTCATTTTTTAAACGATAGAGATCCAGGTGATAAATGATTCCGGCCGGATATCCGTATTCATTGATGATGGAAAATGTAGGACTGCTTACAGTTTCACGGACTTTTTTAAAACTGCAGAGCGCCCGGATAAAACTTGTTTTACCTACACCCATCGCTCCTTGAAAAGCAAATATTTTTTTATTTGTAATAGATTCCCAGAAAATACGCGCCATTTCGTCTATATCAGAGAGTTTGTACGTCCATTCCATTCAACAAAGATAGCTTTCCGCTTGTTTTATAACGTGAACAGGGTCAGAGCTGAATTCAATAAATTTGCAATTGGCATCTGAAGAAATAAGCATGGAAACAGTTAGCTGGAAGGTCGAAGGAATGAGTTGCAGCGCCTGTGCGCAAACAATCAACAGTTTTTTGGAGAAAAAAGGAATGCAGGATGTGCAGGTAAGTTTAACTGCGGGGGAGGCGCATTTCCGTAATGACGTGGGTGTGCCCG
>DATHPV010000208.1:0-6134 GCA_035483495.1 Puia sp. | reverse complement strand
AGGCGCGAAGCGATATTGACCCCGTCGCCGTGCACATCACCTTCATCAAAAACAACGTCTGCCTGATGGATTCCAATTCGCAGGGGAATCTTAGGTTCCTGTTGCATCGAGAACTGAATGCCCATAGCTGCACGCACAGATTCTCCGGCACTGTTAAAAATGCAAAGGGCACCATCGCCGCTGAATTTGATGATGCGTCCGCTTTGAAGGGCGGTTTCGGATTCCAGTGTTTTTTTAAACTTATCCCGGAGTGTGAAAGCACGGGCTTCATCGGCTTCCATCATAGCTGTATATCCGGCAATATCTGCAAATAAGATGGCGGCTAATTGCCGGGTCTGTGACATGGAAGGGGTTGATGGTAGTAAACACAAGTTATGAAAAGAACAGGTCGGCAGAAAACCCTTATCCGGTCATGCTTATAGTGGTCAATGACTTTCAATGTTAACTACGGGAAAACTCAAATCCCAGGCGGCTTGGAATTTTTCGTTTTATTTCAACCCGTAGCGGATAGGATTTTTTTGCGAATAAAGCTCCTGCACCGATTTCAGAAGCTTCCATTAGCTTGGTACAAATTCATACGCATTTGAAACGAAATTTATATCCCGTTTTTCATTTCCTGATTACATTTCCGAATCCGATTAAACTCGTTAATGTATCCCGGGACGATGATCCGGCGTTCATTCAAATCTTTTCAAATGAATAAAGTATTTCTTTTTTTAAGTTTTATTGTATCAACTACGTGCCGGGCTCAGGGCCCCATTCAACCCGCACAATACAAAAAGTATAATCCGTCTTATCATTTTTACACGTCAGGTAAGGGATTCCGGTTATCGTTGTTGACCGAAAGATCGCATCCGAAACCTACACTGCTTATTTAGGGGCAGACAACTATGTAGTCGGTCAAATCGCGGGAGAATATGCAGCCAATTTGCTCAAAAAACAAGGGACTGTTTCGGAAATATTAGGACTTGCCGGCTCGTCTCCGGCCATTGAACGCCATAAGGGGTTTTTAGATACCTTAAAAGCCTACCCAAATATTCGGGTTGTCAATCAAATTCCAGGCAATTGGTTACAGACGAAAGCCTTTACTGAAGTAGCTAAAGCCGCATCGAGTATTGTTAAGACCGATCTCGTGTTTGCACATAACGATATGATGGCTCTGGGCACAAAAGAAGCTCTTCAAAAATATGATCCGGCAAACCGGGTGAAAATTATCGGCATAGATGCTCTTCCGGGTAAGGATGCAGGGATAGAATTTGTAGCAGAAAAAAAAATTACTGCTTCTATTCTCTATCCTACCGGGGGCGAAGAAGCTATACGATTGGCCCTGAAAATTTCTGTAACTCCTTTTTCAAACTGTCAGCCTCGTCTGCCCATTTTTTAGTTAAGTTCCTTTCGAATACCCCGTCATCCCTTTTATCTTTATACGCGATATCTAATTGGTAATTCAAATCCTCGAGTTTTCGATTGTGTGCTTTAAGTGTATCGTTTCCGTCAATAAGACTTTTATTTTCTGAATTCAATTTGCTGTTTTCATTTTCGCTTCTCTGAAGTTCTATTTGTGATAATTTTAAATCTCCCTTAGTTCGGTCGAGTTCATATTTAGTTTCTCTCAAATCTGCTTCCATATCTCGTTTTTGTTCCCTTAACTCTGTGATGTTATCTTTTAAACCATTATCAATTCTTTGCTTTTCTCTAATTTCTGCATCAATTTCTCTTTTCTTCGAATCTAAATTTTGATTCGTTGCATCTTGTAACTGCTTCTGGTTTTCAAAGAATTTTGAGTTTTTTATTATTTTCAAAGTACCAAAAATCGTTGCGGCCGTAATAATAATTCCCAAAAAAGGTTGAATATATTTTGTGAAGTCGTAAAATCCTTTGAGAAACCGATTTGTAGATTTAGGCTTCTTTTGGTCGTCAAGGCTGCCTGTTTGTGGGTTTGACATTTTGGCGGTTTAGGGGAATTCGAAGGTAGTATTTTAAATAGCCCGGGTATCGACATACCCGGACTTCTACTTTAAAACAACTATAAATCCTTCTCCGCCGGTTTCGTGCTTAACTCAACCTGCACATAAGCAAGTGTATCAAGTTTACCTGCCTTTCGCAACTTCTCCCTAACCACAGCTTGAATTTTTTCTTTGTCCGTCAGGTCGGTATAACTGATACCTGATGTGCTTTTCCCACTGATAGGAATAATGGTTATTTTATAGCTGGGCACGTTTACTAAATTATTTAGCAAACATAAAGTAAAGCGCGAATCCGGCCAAAAAAATACAATCGATAATGAAAATGACGATTATAAAACTTAAGATTTTTTTCATCACACAGAGGTACGGTGAGATAAAAATAAAAAAAGGGTGTGTTCACCTCCAGGTCTAGATTAAATTCCTTATAGAATTACAGCTCGCGCCTCTTCCCGACTCTCCATTACTTTCGGTTCAAAATCTTTCCAGTATTAACGCTTAAAATCATTTGATGTAAGAAAAGGTTAAGTCATCGGCTTCATTTTGCGAACAACGGGTTCTGTAGATTTATTTTCTTTTCGATGGGTGGTGTCTTCTTTGATGGGAAAATATCATCAGCTGTATTTGGAATGCCGTCAATACCTGCTGAAAAAAGAATATATTTAGCTCCAACACGATTATAATAAAAATTTACTTCTTTATGGGCCGAAGGGCTTCTTCCCAAAAGAGGATCAATTATTCTTACATCTGGATAAGTCTGATATAATTCGTCAAGATTTTCTGGATAAGCACCTCTTTCGCTTTTAAAATCTTCCAATCTTATTGATATATGATCTAAATAATCGGCCGCTAAAATACTAAACCGTCCTTCGGTTTCCTTTCCATATTTCATGTCATTCTCAAGATGTTCCATATCCATTTTCAACAAAATCACACCAACATTTAACGTGACCAGGATAACGAAAAACAACTTCCAACTTCTGAAAATAAAAATAGCATAAATTATTAATACAAGACCTGCTATAAGACCAAACCCCGGGAATATGCAAAGTAAACTCAGATAGTAATATTTACTGATTCTTCTTGGCGAGGCCTTGACCATAATCAACTTAATTTATTCCAGCATCAATATACACATTTTCGATTCCGAATTCAACCTAAGTAAAATCACTTAGCTGTGACTTTTAAGCATTTTCTTATATCTTAGGACATCAATCAACACGCCACATGAAAATCATTTTAACCCTCGTATTTGCTTTTTGTTTTTGTTCCACTCATGCCCAAACTGACACTATCAAAACTGACACATCTGAAATAGTGATTTATAAAAACCCGGAGGTTCCTGCTACATATCTAGGCGGCCCCAGTGCTTGGTTTCCTTACTTATCGAAGAATTTGAGATACCCAGAAGAGGCGCTAAATCATAATCACGTACAGGGCGCAGTTGTTACAAGGTTTATAGTTGATAGTATAGGTCATTCGCATCACTTTGTATCGGTCAGCGGCCCGGAAGAATTACGTGAAGAAGCTATAAGGGTTATAAAAAATGTAGAAATTTGGGTGCCCGCAACTAATGCCGGTAAAACTGTTAACTCATGGAAGGAACAAGAGATTAGATTTAAATTAGTAAACTAATACCAATTCTTATCCGTCTTTGTATAAACATTCAGCCAAAATAACAGAAGAAACTGGAAAAGAAGAAATGACTAAATCAATAAATTTTGTAAAAGCTAATATAATATCCACGTCTGCTTTGGTTGTGTATTTATTGTGGTGGTTAAAGGTGCTTAACTTCTCAAACACAAAGTATGATAATGACTTCGCAGGAGGTTACGGTTCCTATCTAATGGGAATAATGACAATCGCTTTAATTTTCATTTACACAATCTGCTTTTTACTTGCGGCTATCAAAACAAGAAACTGGAAGAAATACCTACTTTTTATTTCTCTACTTTTTATTCCAGTGGTAATTACTTTAATACGAGTGTATTTTTGAATCTTCAATTTTATAATAAATCGCAATGGATAAGAATACACTCACGACTATATATCATATTTGCTTGAACGTATTTTCTCTGACGCTTAAAAGTTTAATCCCATATACGATTGTATATTTCATAGCCACACGCTTGAATAAAAACTTAGGTTGGGAATATTATTTAAATTCATTGGTGTTTGTACTCTTTTTGCTTATTGTTACATTTCACGTTGGAAGAAGAATACGTATGTTTCTAACTGGGAAGGACGACACAAAACATGGAGATTTAGATTAAATTTTCACCCTACTAAAATAATCTTCTACTTTTTTAAATCCCAGTCCCAACTCGTACATCGTTGCCCTAAAATAAAACTAACAGATGTTCTGTCAATTATTGAATGCAGTTACAAAGTCGTATTGTATTGGGTACCAGGGGTAAAACCGGGTTTTTTATTGAAATTGTTACTTGGTTGTGACTTTGAATCTCCGATTTTGAGGTAGAGAACAGGTATCGAAGTTGTTATCGGGGTGAGGATGATACCTGGAGTAGGTATCGAACCAGTTTATTAGTTAACTGCCTTAAGATGAATAATTGTTTGGCTTTTTTATGCTCTGAAAATGCAGATTTTACAGTCAAATTATAAATATAGAAATCAGGAATTTTATTGTATCCTGAACTTTTCAACGTCGTTCACAAAGGAGAAAATACATAAAAATCCTAAGACATACTGAATTAGAAAATTAATTAGGAGATATTTGATTTTTATCATACGATACCCGGACAGATTTATTATCAAAGATCAGTTCCAAACCTATAGCGCAATTGACATTGCAATTACGCATTCTCCCGGGATTCCATCTCGGCATTTTACTGATCATCTCATTTAAATCCTTTTCATCCATTACTGCAGGGTCCAAATGGTAGACATTTGACACTCTTGCATTACCCATCGTATCTATAATTAATGTAAGTGAGATCCTCGATTTTATCTCTTCAAGTTTATTAAATGCACTATCGAAATAATTTTGCAAATCTGAAGGATTATTTCCAAAGGTCGGGGCATACTGAGCTTTGGTATAGGTTCTGTCACCAAAATTACAAACTGTATTTGTTATTCCCTGTGCGGCGAGTTGTGCACTTATAGTAAACATTAAAATCGCGACAAAGCTGAATCTCATAACGTGAATGATTTTAAATCTATTTATTTGTATTAACCCACTTCCAGGTACAAACCCACAAATTATTCTTCCAATAAAGCTCAATTTCCCGAAAACCCCCGGTGCTTTCTCTTTTGTACAATGTATATATCTCTTGCGTGGGGTAGCCGGTACAGTATGATTGGTGTAACCTGAAAATCGCAGTCATTAGGTATTCTCCCTAATTGTAAATATAATTGTAATTGCATATTATTCATATAAGAGTAAACCCTTAGCTACTGAATGAAAAAAACATTTGCAATATTGTTTACAATCATCTTCGTTGCAATTTTTGCATTTGGGCAGGACAACAATAAAAAACTCTACGAGGCGATTAAAAGTAAAGATACCTTACTGGTAAAGGAAATGCTGAAAGACAAAGCCGACCCAAATTTTGTAATAAACCAAGGCCCCTGGATGAAGGTAAATATGCTGATTACAGCAGTTAATAATGGAGATATCGACAATGTCAGATTACTGATTGTGTATGGAGCAGACGTTAATTGGAAAGACGGTTTTAATACGACTGCTTTAATGTACGCCGCTTCGAAGGGTAACGAAGATATTTTGGTCTTACTTTTAAATAACGGGGCTGATATCAGAGATAATGATGGTCAGGGAAACACAGTTCTTTCGGCAGCCAAAGAAAGTAAAAATCAGGAAATAGTCAGATTCGTCGAAATGAAACTAAAAGAAAAAAGATAAGTAGAATAATTTTAAAAATAATGTTCAATCTGGATAGTAACGAAATTAAACTACAGCGTATAAGCAGAGTAACCGCCGGAAAATATTTCAGCTTTTTACAATTCATTCTTGATATATATCAAAATAAGTCAGGGCACAAATAATTCAATGCAAAATAATTTAATTTAATTTGGTGGATTCTGAATCCTGAGAAATATTCAGAAAATACCCACGTTATTACCTGCTATGTTGAATACCAAATCGGTGCTACTTCGGAAATTCAGACTCATTTTTATTCCGTTTTTTCTTAC
>DATHPV010000207.1:0-4548 GCA_035483495.1 Puia sp. | reverse complement strand
GCCCAGCACTTTCCGTACGCCGATTTCTTTTACACGTCGTTCCGCCATAAAAGACGCCATTCCAAATAATCCCAGGCAGCTTATAAAAATGGCGAGGATGGCAAATGACGCAGCCAGTTTGCCGATCCTTTCTTCATCGCCGAACTTCTTCGCGAATTCTTCATCCGTGAATCTATAATCGAATGGTTGCGAAGGATTATAGGTTTTAAACACCGGGGCCATTTTAGCAATGGCTTCGTGTGCGCTCATCTCTGGATTGATGCGTATGTTCACAATAGGTTGCGCGTCAGTAGCCATTATAAACACTGTTCTGGAAACCGGTTCATACGGATTTTCCATCAGCAAATCTTTTACTATGCCTACAATCAGATAAGGTTTGCCCATCCAGCGAAGTGTTTCACCCACTGGATTTTTCAATCCCATAAATTTCACCATCGATTCATTCAGAATCATCGCCGCAGTATCCGTGCCGAAACTTCTGGAAAAATCACGGCCCTCCTTCATATTCCATCCAATCGTTTTTCCAAATTCATACGAAACATATACCACGCCTGCATCTCCCGTGAGTGAAGGATTTTTTCCTTTCCAGTCAAAGCCGTCATCCCATTCATCTACATAGGTTGGTGCGCTGGACGATTCGGAAATTTCTGATATGGCGCCAGACTTTTTCAATTCCTCACGAACGGTATTTATTTGTTTGTGCAGATCCTCGGTTGACATATGCAGCATCATCAGTCCTTTACTGGTATATCCCACCGGTCTGTTTTTTGCAAATTCTATCTGACGAAATACGGTAATCGTTCCGATGATCAACATTACCGAAATAGAAAACTGAACTACCACCATTGTTTTGCGCGGTATGGATGCAAAACGACCCACATGAATGGCACCTTTTAATGTTTTCACCGCTTCAAAGGATGACAAATAAAATGCAGGATAACTTCCTGCAATGGCGCCGGTAACCAGACTGAAAACAATACCAGCCAGCCAGAATAATGGATTCGCCCATGGAATCGTCATTTTCTTGTCGGCTACTTCATTAAAAAACCCGATAACGGCCTGCGCAAAAAGTAAGGAGAACACAAATGCGATAAATACATATATCATGGATTCTCCAAAAAACTGTGCGATCAGCTGACCCCGCAGTGATCCGATGGCTTTGCGTATGCCCACTTCCCTCGCGCGTTTTTAAGAACGTGCCGTACTCAGGTTCATGAAATTGATACAGGCAAGTAACAATACAAAACAACCGATGATGCCGAATAACCACACATAAGTGATCCGCCCGCCGACATTCTTGCCATTTTTGAAATCATCATACAAATGCCACCTGCTCATCGGATGGAGAAAAACCTGCGCCTTAAATTCCAGTTCTCTTTTATTTACGTTCCTTAGTTTGGCGTCTTTGATTTTTGCAGAAACTTTCTGCATATCTGACTGGTCATTCAATTGCACAAATGCGTCGAACATATTGGCGCGCCAGGGATCAGACTCTTTAAACGTCCAGTGCATATTGTCGAAATAAAGTTTCCAGCTGCCGATAAATTTCAAGTTTGCAAAATCCGAGTTGTATGGAAGATTTTCATAAACTCCGCTAACTTTTACCAACTGGTCGTTATCGATCTTGATGAGCTGACCCATCGGATCTTTGTTTCCGAATAGTATATTCGCAATTTCATCGGAAATTAAAATGGAATGTGGATCATTCAAACCTGTGTGGGAACCTTTCAGCATTTTTAAATTCAGCATATCGGTCATTACCGGTTCCATATAAGCGCCGGGCGTATTGATTTTCTTTTCCCCTGAAGCAAGCACATGATCTCCATTGTGGGAAGCCATGGAAATATATTTGAAATTGCTTCCATAATCCTTTCTCAGTTCATCTCCGATAGGATAGGGCAGCGAACGCTGACTGCCGGTTTCGCCGTTGAACGTCTGACTCTGCATCACTTCTGCAATCCGGTTATAGTTTTCAAATTGTTTGTTGAAGGAAAGTTCATCCTTAATCCACAGCCCGATCAGGAGCGCTACAGCCATTCCCACCGACAAACCGGCCACATTGATAAAAGAGAAAACCTTGTTTCCCGAGAAATTCCGCAGCGCTACTTTCAGATAGTTTCTGAACATGGTAATCATTTTTAATATCGGTTTCTATATCGAAGAAAATGCCAGACTCGCAGGCCATTCTTAATCAGGCCCTTCGGATTGTGAAAATGGAAAGACTGTCCGGTTTTGATACGGCGATTGTCCTATAATCAATTCAATGGTCAAAATTCTTTATCTTTGAAATATTACCACTTCTCTGTAAATATCTTTCTTCTCAGAACGGCATTCGCCGTAAATAGATTTCAATCAGAAATCTGATCACACATTTATTTTAAAAATTTACAAAGAATCATGCAAACAAATTATAAAACAGCCATATTGGGTGGCACGGGTAAATCGGGATCTTTCCTGACCCGCCATCTGTTGAAACTGCAAATGCCGGTTAAAATGTTACACAGAAACCCTGAATCCCTCACAATTCAAAGTCCTTTTTTAGTAATCGTGAAAGGTGATGCGAGAGATCCACGGGCTGTCCGGTCTTTGATAAAAGATTGTGAGTTCGTAATCAGCACACTGGGGCAGCCAAAGGGAGAAGCCTCCATATTCAGCGATGCAACGCGCAATGTAATTAGTGCGATGAAATTATTTCAAATAAAAAGATACATTGTTACAACAGGACTGAATGTAGATTCACCGCTGGATAATAAATCAGAAAACACTGCTGCGGCAACAGAATGGATGAAAATAAATTATCCGAAAACGACAGCCGACAAACAAACAGAATGGGAAATTTTAAATGCCTCGGACCTGGACTGGACGCTTGTAAGACTTCCACTCATTGAGCTGACGGAAAATAAACACGAAATTAGCATTAGCCTGAATGATTGTACTGGTGATAAAATAAGTGCGACCAGTCTTGCGAATTTTTTAGCGGAACAATTAGAAGATAAAACCTATTACCGGCAAGCACCGTTTATTTCAAATGCTTAGTACGGGTATGGGTAGATTTCGGAGGAGAAATACTGGCAATGGCAAAAAAGATTCCGCAGAAAGTAAGCGCGATGAATAAACTCGTCCATTCGGATTCTTTTTGGAGGTTGGCAGTTACGCGTTCGGCATGCATAAAAAATACCCAGAACAAAAACATGAAACCCAATAAAATGGAGGCAAGTCTTGTTTTTATTCTGATGAACAAACTGATCGAGCCCGCGAGAAAAGCAATGCCTACAAAATAAGCCCAGAAAAGCGGCAACGGTATCCAGGATGGAATGAGTGTACTGATATAATCAGCATACAAAAAATGCTGGACAGCAAAAACTATCAGTGAGCAGGCAAATAAAATTCGCCCCGCTACCAGTTTGTTTTTCGGATAAGGCAAAGCGCGGTCTCGTGCGGTTGTATTATGCGTGAATATTCCCGTGATGATCAATGCGCCGGCACAGATGGCGACGGTTTCAGCGATCACCGTCCAGTAACCAGGATTTTTAGGATCTGAAATGAGGTTGATCAGATCCGGATACAAGATAAAAACAGCAAACAAAACAGCCGTGAGTGCTCCGCCGCGGGCAGTGCGGTTAAACAGCATCATCACACCTGCAAAAACAAAAAGAGAACTAAAGAAATATAATAGGAAGATCCTGAAATGAGATGAAATTTTAATGGGAAGAAAGGCCGACATAAAATCACCGGACGCGAACTGTATGATGCCGAAAGCGATAATGGAAACTGCAAAAAAATACCTGCCGGCTTTATAAAAATCCTGCATAAGCAGTTTTGGATTATAAGTGATGGGTTATGGGTTATGAGTCGCTTTTTGCATTAAGCCTTAAGCTTTATACCTTAAGCTTTACGCCTTACGCTTAATCAATGAGATTATTCTTTACCGCGAAGAACACCAGTCCTGCTGTGTTTTTGGCACCGAACCTTTCCATGAGGCGGTCCTTGATGGCTTCCACGGTACGTGGACTCACTTCCAGTTTCTGTGCAATTTCCTGGGCGGTAAATTCCATACAGATATATTTCACCACTTCGCGTTCGCGTTCACTGAGGGTTACTTCAGTATTCAGGTTAGGAACAACTTTGGTGCGTGCGTGTGATTTTTTGAGAAGAATGCGGTTCACAAAATTATTCAGGTAATACCCCTTGGAAGTAACTTCCATGATGGCTCTTTTGATCTCTGCAGGATCTGCACTTTTCAGCAGATAGCCGTTCGCACCGATCTCCATCATATGACTCACGAAACGTTCGTCTTCATACATCGTCAGCGCGATGATATGAATCTGTGGATATAATTTGGCGATAGACTTCGTGGTTTCGATACCGTCTTTCATGGGCATGCGCAGATCCATGAGGATCACGTCGGGCTGCGAAACCGCGAGGCCGTCGAGCAATTCCTGGCCGTTCTCGGCTTCCTGAACAAACTTGATATTGCTGTAAGCGCGAAGGGAAAGAATAACTCCTTTCCGGAAAATCTTGTGATCATCAGCAATCGCAACTTTTATT
>DATHPV010000206.1:0-12031 GCA_035483495.1 Puia sp. | reverse complement strand
TTTTATAAAAAAGAACACTGACTACGGTACTTCCTGGAGGGTGCTTAGAATGATCTCAATTCTGGATCAGATTTTTATAAAAGCTAAACGCATCCGGACAATCCAGGAAAAAGGTGCTCAACGGGTGGGAGAAGATATTCGTGGCGAATTCCAGGCTATTGTAAACTACGGCGTCATCGGTTTAATTCAAATTGAATTAAAGTCTGAAGAAGTTGAGGAATTGAAGATTGACAGAACTGCCAAATTGTATGACGAAAAAATACAATTCGCGAAGAAAATTATGGAAAATAAAAACCATGATTACGGAGAAGCCTGGAGAGAAATGAGTCAGGAAAGTTTTGCTGATCTGATATTGATGAAACTACAGCGAATGCGACAGATCCTGGTTAATGATGGAAAAACGTTGATCAGTGAAGGCATCGACGCGAATCTGACCGATATTATAAATTATGCAATATTTGCACTGATCTTAATCGCAGAAGGGCGACAGGCAGCTTAAAATCCTTACATGAAAAACACCTTTCTGAACACCGCCCGTTTATTGGTAGGAATATTATTTATTTTCTCCGGATTGATCAAGGCGAACGATCCGCTTGGGCTCAGCTACAAAATGCAGGAGTTTTTCGAGGTCTGGAATTTATCGGCTCTGGATGCCTGGACTCTCGGATTTTCAATAGTGATGATTGTGTTTGAAATTCTCGCTGGCGTTGCGGTCATTCTGGGATGGAGGATGCGTTTATTTGCATGGTTATTACTCCTCCTGATCATATTTTTCAGTTTCCTTACAGGATACGCTGTTATTTCAGGCAAAATCAGGGAATGTGGATGTTTCGGAAACTGTATTCCGTTACAGGCAATGGGTTCATTTTTGAAAGACCTGATGCTTCTTTTGCTCATATTGATTCTCTTTATTTACCGCGATGAAATAAAATCAAGGATTTCTGCAAACGGATGTAAACTTTTGTTAGCGCTAACCCTGATCTTTTCATTCACCATTCAATGGTATACACTACGCTACCTTCCTATAATAGATTGTCTCCCTTTTAAGAAAGGAGCCAATATTTTAGAGAAAATGAAAACCCCTGCCAATGCGATTCCTGACAGCACAACAATTAATTTTGTATACGAGAAGAATCATAAAACAATTGAATTTTCCGCGGATCAAATGCCGTCGGATCTTGACAGCAGTTATACTTTTATTAAACGTTATGATAAATTAATTCGCAAAGGAAATGCAGAACCGGAAATAAAAGATTTTTCACTCATCAGTAAATCCGGGAACGATAGTACGTCACAAATTCTTAATCGTCCCGGATATCTAATAATGGTGATCGCCCGAAGTTTTCCTCAAACCAATCCTTACTGGAATAAGACATTTTCATTGATATATACACTGGCCAGATCAAGGAATATTCCAGTAATTGTTGTGACCTCCGACAGGGAAGCAGCAGATGCATGGTTAAACTCGAATGATTTGGGTATGACTGGAGAAACGTCTAATGGCATTTCTGTTTTCGGATGCGATGCGACAGCAGTCAAAACGGCAGCCCGTGCAGATCCGACATTTTATCTCTTAAAAAAAGGCACCATACTTAATAAATGGAGTTATGCAAGTCTCGAATTGGCTATTCCTTTCGTCGCAGAGTTAGCACCGCAAAAGACTGAATTAAATCCTCAACAATGACAGGACGGTTTCTATCAAATTGTTTTAACGGTTCTCTGACGATGTTGGGTGTTGTAATCATTGTATTTGTTTTATTTCAGGGCTTTGGTGATCCTGCCAGACTCATAATTGGTCAGCGTGCTGATGCAGGTACACTCAATAATATCCGTAAGGAACTTTATCTGGACCAACCGAAATGGAAACAATTCATATTCTACTTAAATGATGTTTCACCGATTAGCATTTACGATGAAACTGAACTGAAAGAAAAAAATATCCGTTGGGTTGGATTTGGCGGAAGAACAAAGCTCGTTTTGAAATTTCCCTACCTGCGTCGTTCTTACCAAACACGCAGGCAGGTGTGGTCGATGATAATGGAAGCATTACCAAACACCATTTTTCTGGCTTTTTTAGCAATGTTTATCGCGACTATTGCAGGTATGTCCCTGGGCATTCTCGCAGCTGTGAAAAAAGATACCTGGCTGGATACGACCGCTATTTTTACAAGTGTGCTGGGAATTTCCGTGCCTTCTTTTTTCATGAGTATATTAATCGCTTATATATTTGGATTCGTGTTGAACAGGTATACAGGATTGCATATGATCGGAAGTCTCTTTGATACGGATCCTTTTAAAGGCCGACAATGGCAATTGCAGAATGCAATATTACCCGCTTTGACTTTAGGCATCAGGCCAATGGCAATCATCGCGCAATTGACAAGGGGATCTATGCTCGATGTGCTAAATCAGGATTATATCAGAACGGCCTATGCGAAGGGGTTGTCAAAAAAACAGGTTATATGGCGCCACGCAATTCGAAACGCTTTAAATCCTGTGATAACTGCAATTACGGGTTGGTTTGCGGAACTGCTGGCGGGAGCTTTTTTTGTAGAATACATTTTCGGATGGTATGGGATCGGGAAAATAACCGTCGATGCCCTCGCTAAACTGGATTTCCCGGTTGTGATGGGATCAGTCTTAATTACTTCATTTTTTTTTATAACTGTAAATTTACTGGCCGATTGGCTGTACCAGGTTGTGGATCCGAGAGTAAGTTCCTAAAAGAAAACTACTTAATCATTACTTCCTTAATCAGATTTTCTCCAAGCGCTTCATTTACTCTTTCCCTTATTTTATCTTTTTTATAAACGAGCTCTTGTTTTAAAGGTGCAACGGACGTTTGAATATATAATGTCGTACCGTGAATTTCAATTTTATCAGTATATCTGGCAATGGTTTTACCCATGATATCTTCCCAAACTTCCGTTATCTGGAGTGCCAGAACGTTTCCTTTTAAACGGCTTTGCTTCAGAAACTGCCGCATTGCCTCCGCCATTGAATATTCGCCCATTCATCAAAGATATGCTTTATGGGTTATGGGTTATAGGTTATGAGTTATGAGTTAGATAAGATTTATAATCTTTCAGCAGACCTCGTAATCTATAAACCAATTAAGCTGTAATCTGTTGACAATTTTTCAAGATGCTGCTCTATCCGGTCACGATGGGTATCTGTTAAAAACAGTTGGCCATTGCCAGGCACACAGACTCTTTTAAGTAACTGATGCATTCGTTGTTCGTCCAGTTTTTCGAAAACATCATCCAGCAATAAAATAGGAGCAAACCTCTTAGTCTTTTTTAAAAGTTCATATTCTGCCAGCTTCATTGCAAACAGCAAACTTTTGCGCTGACCCTGTGAGGCAATATTTTTAAAGGATTGGTTTTTCAGCGCGATGTCTATATCATCCCGGTGAATGCCTGCATGGGTTCGTTGAAGCATCAGATCCTTATCCCGTGATATATGAAGCAATTCCGCATAGGGGCTGGTTAACAGATCACTTTGATAACTTAATTTCAGGCCGTCGTCGGAACCTGCTATATATTTATAAATTGTTTCAATAGAAGGCAGAATATCCTGAAAGAAAAGCTGACGTTTTACAAAAATATAAGTGCCCGGACGTTGGAGTTGTGCATCATATACGTCCAGTAAACTCCGTTCAGTGGAAATGCGTTCAGCAAGTGACCGCAGCAATTGATTACGTTGTTGTAATAGTCTGTTGTATTCTATAAGGTGTTGAAGATATAGAGGATCCATCTGGCAGAGAAGCGCATCGGTGTATCTTCGGCGTTCGTCACTTCCTTCAGTAATAATTCTTGCATCGTCGGGAGTAACAATAACACAGGGGAATTTCCCTATATGTACAGAAAGGCGCTGATAAATTTCGTCATTGAGAAATACTTCTTTTTTCCCTGTTTCACGAAGAATACATACTACATTCTGCTCACCGTTTTCTGTTTCGAATTTTCCTTCAATTCGAAATCCGGATTTGCCATGGTGCACATTCAGTATATCAGATTTAAAAAAATAACTCCTCGTAAAACTCAAATAATAAATCGCATCCAGCAGATTTGTTTTCCCAACTCCATTTTTCCCGTAGATTCCAACAATCTGTTTGTCGAATGAAAAGTCTTTCTGAAGATAATTCTTGTATTGTGTGACTGATAAATTTCTGAGAAATAACATTTGGTTTCCGGATTAAGAATTGAAATCATCAATAGTGGTCATCAATCGTAATATGTAAAAGGCTTCGTTCTTTTCAGACCTGGCAATATTGTGGGTGCATCCAGTGAATTTGAAGACGTTGAAAATCATGTGAGAGGCGAACACCAGGTTTATCATGGAAAATATTAAGGGTTAAGCTGTTGGAAAGGTAAAAAACAGGTCCTAAAACACCTTGATAACAGAAAAAATTCCCGTTTACCCCTTATCTTTGCCCCGCCTTAGCCGATTCGGCTGGTTTAAATCAAATTTACGTAAGTGGCTACTAAGTTTTCAAAAGAAACCTACTTATACTGGTACGAACTCATGCAGCTGATCAGGCAATTTGAGCAAATGGCTGAGGAAAAGTATAAGATGGAAGGAAAAATCCGCGGATTTTTTCATGCTTATATCGGTCAGGAAGCGATAGCTGCGGGTTGTATGACGGCTAGTCGTCCGGATGATCCTTTTATAACAGGTTATCGTGACCACGGACTTGCCTTATCAAAAGGAATTAGTGCTAATGCCTGCATGGCCGAGCTATATGGAAAGTCGACGGGGGCAGCGAAGGGGAAGGGCGGTAGTATGCATTTTTTTGGTGTAGATGTTAAATTTTTCGGGGGACATGGGATTGTGGGTGCACAAATTGGGACGGGAGCAGGACTGGCTTTCGCTGAAAAATATAAAGGCACGGATAACGCCGTGCTGACATTTTTCGGAGACGGGGCCGCCCGACAGGGAATATTGCACGAGATATTTAATCTCGCAATGTTATGGAAACTGCCTGTTATTTTTATTTGTGAAAATAACAATTATGCAATGGGTACCTCTGTGGAGAGAACCTCAAATGTTGTGGATATTTATAAACTGGCAGATAGCTATGACATGCCGGGTGATTCCATCGATGGTATGAGTGCTGAGGCGGTACATGAAGGAGTATCGAGGGCCATTAAAAGGGCCAGGGAAGGTGGCGGACCTACATTACTGGAAATAAAAACTTATCGATATAAAGGGCATTCTATTTCCGATCCCCAAAAATATAGAACCAAAGAAGAAGTGGAAGAATACAAACAAAGAGATCCTATTGCCCAGGTCGCTGATTCCATTCTTTCAAAAAAATTTGCAACACAGGCTGATTTGGATGCCATCAATAAGAGAGTGGCTGAAACCATCGCAGCGTCTGTAAAATTTGCAGAAGAATCACCTATTCCGGAAGATGATGAAGTTTATAAAGACATTTATCTCGATCCGCATTATCCATTTATTAAAGATTGAAAAAACAGTAACCCTGTTTCATAATTCGCAGACATGAGTGACATTAAAAATCGTGAGCATTTAGAGAATGAAATTTCCCCGCTTGACAAATGGAAACACTTCGAGGAAAATTATGGTAAAAAGAGTGCCATTGGCATTGCAGTAGTTCTTATTTTAATTCTCGGGTATTTTGGTTATAAACAATATATTCTTGATCCAAAAGAGAAACAGGCTACGGAAGCAATGTTTCGTGCCGAAGAATATTTTCGTGCCGATTCAATTAGACTGGCTCTGAACGGGGACGCCGTAAATGCCGGTTTTGCGAAAATCATTACAAGATATAGCGGCACAAAAGCAGCTGACCTGGCTAGTTTCTATGCCGGCAGTTGTTATTTAAAACTCGGCGACTTTAACAATGCCGTAAAATATTTAAAAGATTTTAAAACTTCAGCTGTTCAGGTACAGGCTAAAGCATATGGACTTTTGGGTGATGCTTATTCAGAATTGAACAAGAAAGATGAAGCTGCTGAGCAGTATAAAAAAGCAGGTACTTATTTTGATCAGGATGAAGTTATCTCTCCTGAATATCTTTTCCGCGCCGGATATCTTTATGAAAGCATGGGCAAGAGTCAGGATGCAATCGCGATGTATCAATTGATAAAAACAAAATATCCCGGGTCTCCACGGGGTTTTGACATTGACCGTTACCTGGCAAGGCTGGGAGTAGTTAAATAAACAGCATGTCTTCTTCGGGAAAATCTAAAAGTGCAGCAGTCAAATTAAAGAATGCTTCTGTTATTATAGTAAGGACTGAATGGAATGCGCAAATTGTTGATGAATTATTTAAAGGATGCATTAAGATTCTTGATGAAAATAAGATTGATTACCGCGATTTCACGGTACCAGGTGCGTTCGAAATTCCCTATGCAATTAATGCTTGCTGGCATAAGACCGGGAAGAAAAAACCAGAAGCCTTCATCGCGCTCGGTTGCGTAATTAAAGGCGACACTCCCCATTTTGAATATGTATGCAGAGCCGTTACAGACGGAATTGCAGCGCTAAATCTGCAGCTTCCGGTTCCCGTAATATTTGGCGTTCTAACCGTAGACAATACTGAACAGGCAATGGAAAGAATAGGTGGACTCCATGGCCATAAAGGAGAAGAAGCGGCAGATGCTGCCATTAAAATGATTTCTTTTTCAAGATCTCTCTAACTAAAATTCAAATTGAATATCCAGCTTTTCATTCCATGTTTTGTTGATCAGCTTTACCCTGGTACAGCGTTCAACATGATTCGTGTTCTTGAAAAAGCCGGTTGTACTGTGCAATACAATGAAGAACAAACCTGTTGTGGACAACCGGCATTCAACGCCGGTTTTCGCGAGGACGCAAAAGAGGTTTGCATTAAATTTCTAAAAGATTTCTCCGGGGCGGACTATATTGTTTCCCCCAGTGCGTCATGCACTGGTTTTGTCAGAAATTATTATGGCGAATTATTCATGGATTCTTCCTATAACAAAGAAGTAAAAAACATCGGCAGGAGGATTATTGAATTTTCAGATTTTCTGGTCAATGTAGTCCACAAGGAAAATTTCAGTGCAAGTTTGTCGGGAAGAGCGACCTACCATGATTCATGCGCTGCGCTCAGGGAGTGTAAAATAAAAACGGAGCCACGTAAATTACTATCGCAGGTAAAGGGTCTTGAAGTCGTGGAAATGGAAGATGTCGAAACCTGCTGTGGATTCGGTGGAAGTTTTGCAGTAAAATTTGAATCTATATCTCTGGCTATGGCTGATCAGAAAGTAAAACACGCTTTAGATTCGGGAGCTGAATATATCATTTCTACGGATCTTTCCTGTTTAATGCACCTCGACGGGTATATCCGGCATAAAGGACTTCCTCTTAAAACATTACATATCGCAGACGTACTTGCCAGCGGCTGGTAAAAACCACCCACCATGCCACAAGGGTAGGCGGGTGGTGACCTTAAAACAACCTGTCGCAAAATTTTAGACTGTTACCAGCCTTTAAGCTAGTATACGATGTTTCCACAGCTAAGGATGCTTGGAATTATCCTGATTATCATACCATGGTTAAAAGCCGGGTTTTTAACTTAGTTTTTCCAATACGATTTCAGTATACAAAATGCGATAAGTCATAAATCTTACCTTTAAATCTCAATAATTTTCAATTCAATGGCTTTTTGGCTTATAAAATCAGAACCCGAAGTTTATAGCTGGGAACAGTTTGTGAAAGACAAACATACCCGCTGGGACGGAATCAGAAATTATGCTGCCCGGCTTCATTTAAAGTCTATGAAAAAGGGTGATCAGGTTTTCTTTTATCATAGCAATAAGGGTACTGAAATAGTCGGTATCGCATCCGTAATTAAAGAGGCATATCAGGACCCTACGACTTCAGATCCTGCCTGGTTTGCGGTAGACGTGAAACCTTTGAAGAAATTTGTGAAACCGGTAAGTCTTGAACAAATCAAAAAAGAAAAAAAACTTTCTTCCATGGCGCTGGTTCGTATAAGTCGTTTGTCTGTTCAGCCTGTAACAGAAGAAGAATGGAAAATTATTATGAAAATGGGGGGCATGGAATAAACTTTATGAAAATAAATAAGAAAAAATTACTGTTATTATTAACTTGTTTTTTAACATTAGATTCCCGGGCCCAGCCTAACCCATCCTTACTCAATATTCAAAATTACGTCACCAGGGTAAAGCCTAATATTTATGATTCCGGTTATACTGATCTGCATTTTATAGTTGGCAATAGTATTCATTATCTGTATCCTATTTACCAGTTACTGGGTGACAGCAACAAATTTGCGAGCAAATTTACTGCACCCGTTTATTACGATCTTCTAAGTCAGTCTGTCTCTTTTGTGGGAGACTACGAAGCAGCCCTGGAGTATCAGGCTAAATCCGACACCACTCATGTTTCGGATGTCGAAAACAGACAAATTGGTAAGAACATTCAACTATTAAAGGATATTAAGAATGTAGATGCGCGCAGATTCATCAGTTTCATTGCATCCAACTATTCCGTTATTATGCTCAATGAGGCATATAACAAACCATTACACCGCGCATTCGCTTATTCTCTACTTGACGATTTATACAAACGCGGATTCCGCTATCTGGCAATGGAAATGTTAAATCCGATGCCCGATCAGGAACTTACCAAGCTTACCTATAAAACTGGTCATTTTGCCGCGGAACCTGTAGCAGGTGAATTAATTCGTCTTGCTCTGGAACTTGGGTATAAATTGGTAGCATATGAGGATCCGCTCGGAAATCAACACACACCCACAGAAAGAGATTCCATCCAGGCATTGAATATTGCGAATATCTTAAAGCAGGACCCTCAGGCAAAAATATTTGTTTATGCCGGTTACGGACATATTGCCGAGAAAAGTACAACGCCCGATTTTATTCCAATGGGAATGGCATTTAAAAAAATGACGGGCATTGATCCCCTGACAATCGATCAAACTGATATGTGTGAAGAAAGTAATTTCTCTTTTGGTAAAGCTTTTTATAACACCTATCTGGAAAAGTTTCCGGTTACTTCTCCATCCATTCCACTTAATAATGATGAGCCGGTGAACGTTACAGGCACTACATTATACGATCTCACAGTTATTCATCCCAAGACTACTTATAGTTATTCCAGGCCAACCTGGCTGGCATTGTCAGATCGCAGGCAGCCTGTTTCGATTAAGCCAACGAACAGAAATATTTTTCTTGTACAGGCATATTACCAATTTGAATCTTTCGGCACAATTCCGGGTCAGGTGATCCCGGCTGATCAAACTTATTTCATTACCGGTAAGGGCTATTATACGCTGTATCTCAGGAGGGGTTTGTACATTCTTATTTTTAGGGATATTCAATACAAAACTTTGTACACCCAACATCTCGAGGTTAAGTAGTTTCCTCCTCAAATCGAATTCCATGTAAAGAAAGTTCCTGCAAAACAGGTTCGTAAATTTCCGGGATGATGGGTATATGAAGTCCCTTGATGTGAATTTTATTTTCAAGTATTAATTTCGCCGCAATTCCAAGGGGAAGTCCAACAGTTTTAGCCATCGCTGTTCTTATGGAATTTTCACCTTTAACTACGAGACTGCTCCTCAGGGTGTGATTTTTATTCTTCCATTCATAAACAAATTCGTGAAGCATTAAAATCATATCCCGGTCCGAATCTTTCATTTGCCATTTTTTTTCCAGGAGTGTCTGAAGAACTTTTGCTGAGGTTCGGCTATTGACTGGTAAGGGTTCAATTTCAAAAAGACCCAACTGATCATACAAATGTTTATTTGCAACATTTACGTAAGGCAATAAAGGCTGGCTCCAGTCTGAAATTGTTTTTATATTCACAGGTATGGGCAAACTATCATCCGTTAAACCTGCACTCACAAGATTTTGCCAGCCAAAACAGAAATCTGGATGTCGTAAAGTGGTTCTGATAAAACTGTCAGCCGATTCCAAACCGTACACCGGCATATAAGCAATTGAATCCCGATTTGGATACCACGCTAATTGACCTACAGACTTTATATCAACGAGGCCGGGGTTTCGAAAGATATTTTCATAGGTTGTTTCCTTAATCAGGCCCGACTCCTTGAAGATTGCCCCAGCGGATCCCGCTCTCACAACGTTTGCCGGGTTCCAGCTTATTTTATAATGCCAGGGATTATCATCACTCTCAGGTGCTACAAGGCCACCTGTGTGTGATCGGAATTCGACAATTTTTCCTCCGGCTGCGTGAATTCGATGGATGAGCTGCATAGCACTCATATGGTCAATACCCGGATCAAGTCCCATCTCATAAAGAAAAATCAAATTTTTCTCCTTAATCTGCGACGAAAGTTCATTTATTTCTTTGTCTGTGTAAGATGCCGTAAGAAGGTTTTTCCCATTTAAAAGGCAATCTCTGGCAACTAAAATATGTAAGGCCGGCGGGAGAAGTGAAATGACCAGGTCGGCTTTCTTAACGAGTGCAGCCCTTTCTGAGGAATTGTTAACGTCTATCTCTACCGGATGAACCGCTGATGACGGAATCAATTTCTTTTGTAAAGTTTCTGCATTGGAATCACCGATAATCAGATTCCAATTATTTTGTGTGCAGATATTTGTAAGGTAGTCTATAAGGAATGTAGCTGATTTACCCGCTCCAAATAGAACAATACTTTTCATCTCCAATAATAGAACAATTCCATTGATATCTTATCCGCCGTAAACTCAATTTTTTTGAAATCCTGGAAGCTATTGATCGAGTCTGATTTCACCCAGATCAACGCGCTGACCTTCTAAAACTTTAACATTCTTTTCAGTAGAAGAACTGTTTAATTCCTTCAAAGCAAAAACCAGTTTCCAATTCCCGGGCTGAAGGTCCATGTCAAAGTACCCATTCTTACTGTTTACTTTTATTGAATCATTCCCCTTTACTGCAATTACAGAAGGGGAAGAAAGTGCAGGGGAAATACGTCCTTCTATCGAACCATTATGCAGCAGCCGCTCTGCATGTATACCAATCACCACTACAATAATCAGACAAAGTTCCAACAATCCTCTTCGCATCAGGTTTCAAATTGAAATGGTAAAATGTTGTATAAAATGAATAACACAGAAGGATAATTGGATATCGGAATCACACAGGATGGAATGCAATACTGGATTTCAACTTTTATGCCAATGACTGGCTTCGTATCAAATATTAAATGAAATGATTGTTAACCCCTTACTAATTGGAAACGCTGGTATCGGGGAACCCGGAATTTATTACCTGTAAATGTGAAGCTACTTTTACGCCTCTGGGACTCTTGGGCGCCTTTAAAGTGACCGTTTCTCCCGGTTCTAATCCTGTAAAATGGAGACTTTCAGTCTTGAAAATTTTATCATTATTTTGAATATAGTCTATGCTTACTATTACCTGATCCATTGTAATCGCAGAATTGTTGGTAACAGTTACAGGGAAACTCGAAATACCACCAAATACACCTGTTGTATAATGTCCCATAACCAGATCTACATAGCTTTCAGGATGTGCTTTGATTTTCTGATAGAGTATATCTGATTTAACAGTCTGATTTTTTTTCAAACTGTCGTTTGTATTTGAAGAGGATGCAAAATAATTTTGAGCTAATGCTGAATCCTTTTTTGGAATCGCGTTATTAGAGTTCTTTTTACCTGCGTTCAGGGTGTTTTTTTTTATCGTATTATGGTTTGTTTTTGAAAGGTCAATTAGTTCTGAAGTTGTTTCGACGTTTTTGGCAACCATGCTACTCGTACCAGTATTTGGATTTTCAGGAACCAAAGTTTCTTTTTTGTTTGCCAGATCTTTTTCATTACCTAATACGACCGGATGCTGCAAATGCCCATGTTGCGGATGAATTTCATCTTTTGAGAAATATTTTCCACGATCAGAAATAACGAAACCGGTCATGAGGCCTGCACCAAATAGTAAAATTATCGTGCAGGTCCATAGTATTTTTCCCGAAATGCGAATGGGTCTGCTTTGTTTTTTTGTATAGAGATCTGAATTGCTAAACGCCGGGATCTTCTCC
>DATHPV010000205.1:0-2508 GCA_035483495.1 Puia sp. | reverse complement strand
GAATTATGGGTTATGAATTATGGGTTATGGGTTTAATCATATTCCAAAATCCATAACTCATAATCCATAACCCATAACTATTTTAAAACCTATGCTTAAGAATTATTTCAAAATTGCTTTCAGAAATCTCTGGCGCCATCGGGTGTTCTCGCTGATTAATATCCTGGGACTTACCGTGGGTTTAACCGCCTGTTTCCTGATTTTTCTGTATGTCCGTTTTGAATTGAGCTATGATAAGTTCCACAGCAAAGGTGATCGCATTTATCGTATTATCTGTGATATCAAGACACCTACTGAAACCATGAAACCGGGAGGTCCCTCCTGGGCTGTAGGACCTCACCTTATGGGAGGATTTCCTGAGGTCGAGGCAGCCGTGAGAACGACAGACGATGAACTTCTTGTGAGAAAAGGGAACGTGAAATTCCAGGAAAAGAATTCACTGTGGGCTGATTCTTCTTTTTTTGAAATGTTTGATTTCAAACTGATCAAGGGCAATCCTCACACAGCGCTGAATGAACCATTGAGTATTGTATTCTCTGAATCTGCCGTAAAAAAATACTTTGGTGATAAAGATCCTGTCGGGCAAACCGTTTTGCTCACAGGTGACGGATTCACTGCAAAGATTACGGGTGTAATGAAGGATATACCGGAAAATTCAATGATCAAGGCCGACATGATCGTATCCATGAATACCCTCACCAGAAAACTGAACCCGGGGCTGAATGATCAATGGGGTAATTATGGAAACAGAACTTATGTACTGCTCAAACCAGGTACAAATCCGGTTTTTTTCCAAAAGCAGATTCCTGCATTTCTGGAGAAAATGAATGGCACGGAAATGAAGCAATTGAATATGTATCCTACGCTGATGCTTGAAAAATTTCCGGAAGCTTATCTGCATTCAGAAAGAAACGATAGTAATTCGGGCAGCATTAAGAACGTTTATATATTTTCCATTGTTGCTGCATTTATTTTACTCATTGCCTGTTTCAATTTTGTAAACCTCACTACAGCCCGTTCAGCCGAGAGAGCAAAGGAAGTCGGAATCCGCAAAGTAGTAGGTGCAGGCCGTCAGCAACTTACCTGGCAATTCATCGGAGAATCGGTTTTAATATGTGTAATTGCTTTTTTACTTACACTTGGAATTGCAGCCATTTTGCTGCCGTCCTTTAATATATTGGCAGGAAAAACTTTAGCAAATGGCATTTTTGAAAATATGCGATTCATTGGACTTCTCTTTCTTGCCAGTCTTGGAATCGGATTGCTGGCAGGTTTATACCCTGCGCTTGTTTTGTCTTCTTTCAAGCCGATTATGGTTCTGAAAGGAAGATTTACTACAGGAACCAAAGGAATATTATTAAGAAAAGGACTTGTTATTTCCCAATTCACCATTTCCATCGCGCTGATTATTTCGACGATCATTGTTTTTTTACAAATGCAATTTATGCGTAGTCAGGATCTGGGATTTTCTAAAGACCAGGAGATGGTAATTAATTCCAACGGTGATCCCGCACGAGATGCATTTATGCATGCAGTTCAGGGACTGCCGAATGTGAAGTCTGTTTCCATGTCATCGAGCGTACCCGGAGGAGGCAATATGGGTGCCTATTCTAAAATTCAGAATGCAAAGGGTGATATGCAAATCGCTAATCTCGACCTGTATTTTGTTGACTTCGATTATCTGAAACAATATGACATGAAAATGGTGGCGGGAAGAATGTTCTCGCGCGATTTCATGACAGATACGACGACGGCAATGGTTTTAAACGAATCAGCTGCCAAGCTATTTGGCTACCGTACTCCCCAGGAAGCAGTTGGAAGGGATTTTAACCAGTGGGGCAGACAGGGGAAAATTATTGGCATCGTAAAAGATTTTCATTTCAAATCGCTGCAGACCGAAATAAAACCGCTGTCCATGCGCATTGAACCAAACGGATGCAGCCTGATTTCCGTGAAGGTTTCTCAAAATAATTTACCAACTACGATTTCCGCAATCGAAAATAAATGGAATACACTTATTCCAGCAAGGCCCTTCAGTTACTTTTTCCTGGATGAGCATTTTGATGAACAATACCGGTCGGAACAAAGATTCGGAAAACTGTTTTTAAATTTCTCTATACTGGCCATTATTATATCATGTCTCGGTTTACTGGGACTGGCTTCATACAGCACCATGCAACGTACGAGAGAAATTGGAATCAGAAAAGTACTCGGTGCAACCGTTTCCAATATTGTAAATCTATTATCAAAAGACTTTTTAAAACTGGTAATTGTTGCCATCGTGATTGCTTCACCTATTGCCTGGTTTGCCATGCATAAGTGGTTGCAGGATTTTGCTTATCGCATCCCGATATCCTGGTGGGTGTTCGCAGTAGCAGCCGTTGCAGCAGCACTTATCGCAGTTCTTACAGTTAGTTTTCAGGCAATTAAAGCAGCCGTTTCGAATCCGGTGATTAGCTTACGGTCAGAGTGAGACGATGACGGTTGACGGTTGACCGTAAAAAGTCA
>DATHPV010000204.1:0-4281 GCA_035483495.1 Puia sp. | reverse complement strand
AATAATTTTCAGACCTGCTTTTTTCATAATGAAGGCAACGGGAAATTTACAATGAAACCGTTGCCAGCGCAGGTACAATTTTCTGCAATCAACGGTATGGTAGTGGAAGACTTTGATGGTGACGGGAATCTGGATATAGTGTTGAATGCAAATGACTATGGTACGGAACCTAATGTAGGACGATATGACGCACTAAACGGCCTTTTTCTTAAAGGCGATGGAAAGGGTAATTTCCGACCTCTGTCAATTTTGCAAAGTGGTATTTTTATCCCGGGGAATGGAAAAGCCCTGGCAAAACTCGAAAGTGCCAACGGCAAATGTTTGCTTGCAGCTGGCCAGAACAGGGGGCCACTCAAGATTTTTGAATTAAAAAAAGATTTTAATATTGTTCGTCTTGAACCTTCCGATGAAGTTGTGCAATTAAATTATAAGAATGGTAAGACGCGTAAACAGGAAATATATTACGGTTCTTCATTTCTATCCCAGTCTGGTCGATTTTTAAATCTGGACAAAAATGTAAACAGCTTGGAAATTAAAGATAGCAAAGGCAAAACCCGTAAAATATTGAATCAGTAAACCTTCGAAGAATATAATTCCCAAATGGTTAATAGTGTCTGGAAGAATGCAGTTTATAACAATATTCTTTCTCTTATTCTTCTTTACCTTTTTGTTTTTTCTGCAGGCTGCAAGAGTTATCATAGGAATAATACACACCCTGAAATTACCGATGCTGATATTCGAAAGGGAGAATCTTTATCAATTTCATACTGTCAGGGTTGTCATAGTCTGCCCGACCCCTCACTGCTGGACTCGAAACATTGGGAAGAAACTTTACTACCGAATATGGGTCCGCGACTTGGGATATTTAATCACAACTTCAAGGCATATCCCTCAAGTATACATGATAGAAACTTAGTAAAAAATTTTTATCCTTCCCAGCCTTTACTCAGTCCGGAAGATTGGCAATACCTCATGGATTTTTATATCGCCACTTCTCCCGATTCATTGCCGGGACAGCATCGAAAAACCGCCATTAAAGAGGGATTGTCTTTATTTGAAATTCATACACCGCAAACAAAATATTATGGGCCTGCAACCTGCCTTGTTCAAATAGATACGACTGATAACAAACATTCTATTTTGCTGGGAGACGCAACGCGAAAACAAATATTTCGATTTAATTCCAACCTGCAATCCGAAGATTCAATTCTGGTAACTGGCCCGGTAGTAGGTCTGGACTTTCAACGTAGATACATGGTCGCTTGTGATATTGGTGTATTAAATCCTAATAATGGGAGATTCGGTAAAGGTCTTGCCATTTCCTCAGGAACAGATAATAAAATGAAAGTTGATTCGATTCCATTGTTTGACGCTCTCGCCAGACCGGTTCAGTTAACCGCGGTTGATTTAAACAATGACGGATTTACTGATTTTCTGGCTTGTGAATTCGGCTTTCTTACCGGTTCACTGTCCTGGTTTGAAAATAAGGGAGGTAAGAATTTTCAACGGCATGTAATTCGTCCGGTGCCGGGAGCGATCAAAGCTTACGTGCAGGATTACAATCATGATGGGTTGCCTGATTTGTGGGTATTGTTTGCTCAGGGAGATGAAGGCATTTTCCTTTTCACAAATCAGGGCAAAGGGAAATTTACTGAACGGAAAGTTCTTGGTTTCCCGCCCATTTACGGATCATCCTATTTCGAGCTTGATGATTTTAATCACGACGGTTTCCCAGATATTCTGTACACCTGTGGCGACAATGCAGATTATTCCGAGGTGCTAAAACCGTATCATGGTGTCTACATTTTTTTGAATGATGGTCATAATAATTTTACCCAGAAATATTTTTTCCCCATCAATGGATGTTTCAAAGCAATGGCGCGCGACTTTGATGGCGATGGGGATCTGGATATAGCCACTATTTCTTATTTCCCGGACTTTGCAAATCAACCGGAAGAAGGATTTGTATATCTGGAAAATAAAGGAAATTTTGAATTCCAACCATTAACCATTCCGGAAGGAAAGTTAGGTCGATGGCTTACAATGGACGTTGGAGATCTTAATGGGGATGGAAAAATTGATATCGTTCTTGGAAATTTTTCAATCGGACCAACTTTTATTAAATCGGCAGTACAATGGAAACAGGGACCTCCATTTTTATTTCTCAAAAACATCGGAAAATAAATAAAAAGTACGACCCTTAGTATTTAAAAGTTTTCCGTCTTCGATTCACGTCTGATTTATACACATTCTGACAATAATTTCATGCTTTATCTGTTATTATAAAGCTGATAGCTAAGTAAAAACCATTAGACCGGTTACTTGGCGATTTCACGTTATCCGACCCTACTAAAACTTAGTTTCAATTACAAAGTAGTATTCCCATTTCTGGAAAGATTTGGAATATCCAAATCTTAACTAACTATCAGTTAGTCCCTTAGAAAATGGTATACGCCTTGTAACCTGAAATAAGAATTAAAATCCCAATAGCCTATATCCAGCACGGATGGGCGTTGTAAAACCAATCTAGGCCGGATACCGATGAAAAACCTGTACACAGCGTTTCTGTGCATATTAATTATATTTTCGGCACTAACTAAGAGCCAAGCTCGCAGTTTTGGCGGCATCACCGGAAATACGATTGGTAGTGATCAGACAATTTGTAATAATACTACGCCTGTACCTCTTACAGGATCCATACCAGGTGGTGGAACCGGAATATATTCATACCAGTGGCAGGTCAGTTCAACTTCTGCTATTGCAGGGTTTACAAGTATCGCAGGAGGCACAGCTCAGGGATATTCTCCGGGAGCGCTTACAGCTAACCGTTGGTACAGAAGAATAGTTACATCTGGCGTTGCTTTAGACACCACCGGAGCAGTGACGATTACAGTTACCCCTATTATTACCGCTGCATCAAACGTAATTACAGGTACACAAACTATTTGTTACAACACCAATCCTGCAACGCTCTCCGGTCCGACTGCGACAGGAGGAAACGGTATCTACGCGTACCAATGGCTTTCTTCAACAGACAACATTACTTATACAAATATCTCAGGGGCAACGAGTACTACTTATACTTCACCAGCTTTAACAGCAACTACCTGGTTCAAGAGACTTGTTACTTCCGGAGGTTGCTCAAACACAAGCGCTTTTGTTTTGGTTACAGTTACACCCGTTATTACTGCGGGTTCAAATACAATTTCGGGCGCTCAGAGTGTTTGTAATGGTCAGACACCTTTTCAACTTCCAGGATCTACCCCTGCCGGTGGTACCGGAGGGTATACTTATTTATGGGAAAGCAGCACAACCTCAGCAACCACTGGATTCAGTACTGCTGCAGGAACCAGTAATGGAAAGAGCTACACACCTTTGGCGCTTACTCAGTCTACCTGGTTTCACAGGATTGTTACTTCAGGAGGCTGTACCGATATTTCTCCAGCCATATTAGTAAATGTTGCGGTAGCGCCACCAGGAAACCCGGCAGTTTATGGAAATAATGTTTGGAATGTTTATGGATATTCAGATAATGCTTTTACTACATATACTGGCTACTACACTGAACCATCCTTGTCTTTTTCAACTACCAACAGATATTTAAGTTCCCAGAGTCCTTCTTTTGCCTCAGGATACCAGGGTTGTCAGGTTCCACTTACGGGTTTTTCCGTAAGCATGAAACAGACAAATTTCACGCCGGGTATTTATCAGTTGAATCTCGATTCATTAGACGATAACGTCAACATATTTTTAAACGGAACACAGATTTATGCTCATACCTGTTGCGTAACTGCCGCTCCTATCAACAATTTGTGGACAGGTGCCCTCGGCGCTACAGATCAAATGGAATTGCGATGGGTGCAGGCAACGGGCCCCTCTTTTCTTTCACTTCAGTTTCAACCTGTAACACCCGCACCACTTGTACCTGGTTCCATCGCGCAGAATTTACAGGTTTGTTATGGTGAAGTTCCACCTGCCGGCTTCACAAATACAGCTTCACCTACAAGCGGATGTTCTACGTTAACCGTGCAGTGGCAAAAATCCATCGATAGTGTTACCTGGATTCCAATTGTGGGTGCGACAGCGATGACCTACACAGAGACTGCCGCACTTATACAAACTACATGGTATCGTAGATTAGCTATGGATGCTTGTAACAATTCAGTTGCGACAACTCCCGTAAAAGTAACCGTGAATGTAATTGCTCCCGGCGACCCTACGGTTTATGGTAATAACATTTGGAATGTATATGTTTTTCAGGGTGCCGGTACCTATAATACC
>DATHPV010000203.1:0-4774 GCA_035483495.1 Puia sp. | reverse complement strand
TCAAATGCCGTTGATGCAATGATTGGTGGCACCTGGTCCTACAACCTAAACAACGAAGAACCTACTACAAGTCCTATCAATCTCTACCTGGGTGTCTGGACGCGATTCAGCAATCTTACGGACGCAATTATCCCATATGTGGGATTGGACATTGGATCATTCACCGTAGGTATGACATATGACGTGAATGTATCTTCATTGAAATCTGCTTCCGAAAGTCAGGGGGGATTTGAAATTTCATTAATCTACATCAAGAAACCTTCCGACGGAAGAAAAACAATTCCTTGTCCTAAGTTCTAAGATTTTTTTGCACTTACATATGGGTTATCCCTCACAATAAACCGGTAAGGCAGTTCTGCATCTTTACCCGCACCGTCCACTCCTATTCGCTTTGTTACAACAATCTGGTTTTTTTTATACCGCAGGCCGTCATCCTCTATGAATATCTCTTCAGAAAGTATATCGCAGCCCGAATGCAATTTGGACATACCCATTGCCCGCGAAAGATTACCCGGGCCTTTCGTGATCGTATAATCTTCAGAAAATTTATCAGTCCGTTTCTGCATATGTTCTAATCCTTCCAAAGGTTCAAGAGCGCGGATCAGGACACCATGAGGAATATCCTTTTTATTTGTAATCACATTAAAGAGATGATACATCCCGTAACATATGTATACATAAATTGTACCGGGAGCCCCGTACAGATGTTCTGACCGGGTAGTTCTTCTACCGCCAAACGCGTGACTCGCCCTGTCTTTGAATCCGGCATATGCTTCGGTTTCTACGATACGTCCGGAACTCCGAACGCCATTTACTTTTGTAACAAGTATTTTACCCAGAAGTTCTCTGGCGATCTTTACAACATCATCCCGGTCATAAAATGACCGTTTCAATTTCCTGCGGTTCTCAGTCATATACAAATGCTTGAAATGTAAATTAGTGTTATATTGAACGTCGATAAAAAATTGCTTTGTTAAAAGAAATTGTAATAGCTATACAGGCTTACCGGAAGGCACACATTTTCATTGGCAAACACCGATTATGGAAATGGATTCTGATTCCGGGATTAGTGTATATGATCCTTTTTACAATCGGCCTTTATTTTTTCTGGATGTCTGCCGATACGGCTGTTTCCCATTTAAGTAAGATATCAGGTGTGGATCATTGGCTGCATCTGCAACACAGTGCCGCCTGGAGTTTCATACTGATCATGGTTGGGATTATGGCGCGTTTGATTATGATGTTCTTTTATTTTTCGCTATTCAAATATTTATTTCTCATAGTAGGTAGCCCGGTATTTTCGTACCTGAGCGAAAAGACCGAAGCGATTATGGAAGGAAAGGAATTTAAATTTGACCGATCGGTCTTATTACATGATATCAGTCGCGGTGTAAAACTTGCTTTTCGAAATTGCTTTTGGCAAACCGTTTACACTATTTTCATTCTTTTGCTTTCCCTGATACCTCTTATAGGTTCGATCGCACCTGTAATTTCCGGCCTCGTGGAATGTTATTTTTATGGATTCTCCATGCTCGACTACAGTTGTGAAAGGCATAATTTATCTCCGTCAGCCAGTATAAGTTTCATCAGTCAGCGCCGGGGACTTGCGGTAGGCAACGGACTGGTTTTTTATCTCATGCATTTTGTACCCTTTGTAGGCTGGGTGTTAGCGCCGTCCTATGCATTGGTTGCTGCAACCATCAGCATTTACCATCAGAATATTGATTCATGAAAAATCCTGGCATTGTATATCTGATTCCTACCTTTCTTGATGAGGAGGGTATGGAGACTTTGCCTGCCTATTTATTGGATGCTGTTAAATCCTCAGAAATTTTTTTTGTCGAAAATGAACGCAGTGCGCGACGTTATTTGAAAAGACTCTGGAAAGAAATGCAAATTGATAACTATCAATGGGTCGCAATTCACAAGGCTGAAGATGCTGTAAAACAGGAATTTCTAAAAAAACTGGGAGAGGGGAAAAAAATTGCCATTCTGAGTGAAGCAGGCTGTCCGGGTATCGCAGATCCCGGGCAAATACTGATTGCTGCAGCTCAGGAAGCGGGTGCCCACATTAAACCCCTGGTGGGACCAAATTCGATTTTGCTCGCTTTGATGGCAAGTGGCATGAATGGTCAGCATTTCCAATTTAATGGATACCTGCCAATAGAATCGTCAGAGCGTAATCGACGTATACACGAATTTGAATCTGTTTCCAGAAAAGAAGGTTCAGCACAGATATTCATTGAAACACCATACCGGAATCTCTCGCTTCTCGACAGTTTCTTAAAAAACTGCAATAGTGCAACGCGCTTATGCATTGCAGTTAGTATTACCGGAAAATCAGAATTCATCCAAACAAAAAATATCGGAGAGTGGATGAAATCGAAACCTCCAATTGATAAGAAGCCTGCGATTTTTATATTGCAAGCCTAAGGAAAGTATGGGAGTATGGGAATGTGAACTCTTTACTCACTCCCATACTCCCATACTCCCATACACCCATACTTGCTTAAGGTGCCAGAAGCATTGCAGGAACTTTCGAGTCTCGCATGGAGTAAACGCTGTCTACAACAAATTCAGAAGTACCGCGCCAGGGTAATGCTCCCTTATATTCTTTGTAATGCAATTCAAATTCTTTTCCGCTGTTCATCATAAGCTGATTGGCTACAGATTCACTGGAGACTGAAAATCTAAATTCGTTGGATTGCACAGAACCAGCCTGACCGCCCTGAAATCCGGCCTGAATCAACTTGCCCTCATAAGTTTTAAACAGGTAACCTTTTTTAGTAAAATTGTTAAGCTTGCCGGCCTTCACACCTTCTCCAAATACCCAATAGTAATGAAACATAAACCACCCGGCGCCCAGCACAATGATGACGAGCAGAAAAATGGTAAAAAATTTTTTCATACCTGTTATTTTTACAAACCATATTTGTCGACCAGATAAATAAGTGCCGTCATGTTGATGGCACCCAGTTCCAATTCCCGTTTATTAACGTTTTCGAAAACATCATTTCCCGCGTGGTGATAGTCGAAGTAACGTTGTGAATCTGGTATCAGTTCGGCTGCCAATGCACCAACAGAATCAGTTAAGGGGTCTACATCTGCACCAGCTCCGTTCAATTTAAATGAATTAACTCCATACTTTGAAAACAATGGCAAATAAGGGCGAATTAAATCCAATTTTGCTTCATTTCCTTTAAAACTGAATTCCCTGGGCGTAAATCCACCTGCGTCACTTTCCAATGCAAATATATGTTTCTCATTTTTCTGTTTAGCTTCCGAACTATAAGCGCTTGCACCTCTGCCGCCATTTTCCTCATCTGTGAATAATACGACTCTTATTGTATGTCTTGGTTTGTAGCCTATTGATTTAAGAGCATTCAAAACTTCAATAGATTGAACGCAACCGGCTCCGTCATCCTGTGCACCTTCTGCAGGATCCCAGGAATCTAAATGTCCGCCTACTGTAATAAACTGATCCGGAAAATCGGAACCCTTCCATTCTCCAATTACATTATATCCAACGGTATCCGCTAAAGCGTGTGCATTTGTTGACATGAAAATCTGCAGGTCCTTTGGCGTTGATGCGGCAGCTGCCAATTTATCAGCGTCCTGCAATCCAACGGCAAGTATGGGGATCTTAGGGAATGAATCGATGTAAATCATGGCGCCTGTATGCGGAAAATTGTCAGTTGAACTGCTCATGGATCTAATTAATACACCCACAGCGCCATATTTGGCAGCGCGACTTGCTCCGAATACACGATAGAGAACAGCTTCTTCGTAAGCTCTGAAAGTCCAAACAAAATCCACATTGAAAGGATGGTTATAGAAAACTATTTTCCCTTTAATTTCATCTTTTTTACGTTCCAGCTCATCAAAATCATGTATGAGAATCATTGGTGCAGTAATACCACCGGCTTTGGTAGAAACAGAATTTCCCAGGGCGATCACTGCCAGCGTTTGTCTGTTTTTCCCTGAAATAAGGGCTGCCTGATCACGACCACCCCTTACCCAATGAGGAATCATTGCCTTTTGCAGATAGACCCTGTCGGCTCCTGCCTGTTTTAAAGCATCCTGTCCCCATTTTTCAGCCGTATAAGTTTGAGGAGAGCCCGACAGACGTGGGCCAATTGTCTTGGTCAATGTATGTAGATTACTATATGCAGTACTGTGCCGAAAAATTTCATCAGAGATCTTACTTATATAAGTCGAATCCGTCTGGGCCTCGACTAAACCGCTAAATAAAAAAAGAAAAGAGCCAAACAAAAACCAACGCATAACTGTTTATTTCCGCTAAGATAAGTATTGCATTGATCTTATGAAGCTCTGCAAATTCTGTTTAACTTTAATCAATAAATTCAGTACATGAGGATAGGAATAGTTTGTTATCCGACTTTTGGGGGAAGTGGTGTTCTGGCTACCGAACTCGGCAAAGCGCTTGCTGATAAGGGGCACCATGTACATTTTATCACGTATCAGCAACCGGTTCGACTTACGGAATACAACGCAAATATTTTTTATCATGAAGTAAGAGTAACTACCTACCCTCTATTTGATTATCCCCCATATGAAACAGCACTTTCAAGTACTATGGTGGATGTTATAATCAATCACAAACTGGATTTACTGCACGTCCACTATGCTATTCCACATGCGTCGGCTGCCTATATGGCAAAAAAAATTGTGGCTACCCAGGGTATCGTGATTCCGGTAATTACGACTTTACATGGCACTGATATTACACTGGTGGGCAGGGATAAAACACTTG
>DATHPV010000202.1:0-4701 GCA_035483495.1 Puia sp. | reverse complement strand
AGGCTTCGACTACCATGAAGAATACCCTTCGTCCCGAGAACAGTTGTAGCAGCAGACCTGCCACTATTAATTCCTTCGCCAGCAGCTTCAACTGCAAGTAGACGAACTTCACTGTTGTCGAGAAAATGAAAAAAAGCACCTGCAGCATTGCTACCTCCACCAACGCAGGCAATAACGGCACTCGGATTTTCAACTCCTTTTTTTTCCTTTAACTGCCATTTGATTTCTCTGCTTATTACACTTTGAAACCGGGCAACCATATCCGGATAAGGATGGGGGCCTACTACACTTCCGATGATGTAATGAGTATTCAGGGGATGATTTATCCAGTCGCGAATTGCTTCATTTGTGGCATCCTTCAGAGTTTTACTTCCGCTGGTTGCCGGTACCACAGTTGCACCCAGCATTTTCATCCTTGCCACATTGGGTGCCTGTCGATGGATGTCTTTTTCACCCATATAAACAACACATTCCAAACCTTTCAGCGCACAAACCGTTGCCGTTGCAACGCCGTGCTGACCAGCACCAGTTTCTGCAATTATTCGTTTTTTTCCCAGTCTTTCAGCTAGCAGGATCTGACCAATTGTATTATTAATTTTATGTGCACCGGTATGACATAAATCTTCCCGCTTAAGAAAAATAGAACTGCCATATTTCTTACTCAGTCTGCCGGCAAAGTATAAGGGTGTAGGCCTGCCTGCATAATCTTTCAGAAGTAATTCAAATTCCTGCTTAAATCCGGATTCATTCATTATTTCCAGATAGCGGGATCTTAGCTCCTCTACATTGGCGTACAACATTTCCGGTATGAAGGCGCCGCCGAATTCTCCATAATAGCCCTTGTCTGAAGGTGTCTGGAATTTCTCTGAATAGGTCATATTGACTGCTATTTAGTGTTCAACGATTTATAAAATTTTTCTATTTTGTCGAGATCCTTCAGCCCGCTTTGAATTTCAAACCTGCTGTTGATATCAATGGAAAAAAGCTTTTTTGATACTTCTTCATTGAAAAAGGATTTTAGTTTTTCGGTATCCTCAGGTTCAATGCCGCCGCTCAAAAAAAATAATTTATCAATTTCCACGGGTTTCAAAAGATCCCAATTAAACTTCTTTCCGGTACCGCCATATCCTACTCCCAATGTGTCAAATAGAAACATATCACAGGATTCTTCGTAGGGTTTTGTGATCCAGGATATCGGATCATTTTCGCCAAGCCTGAACACTTTAATTACCGTGACGTAATTGGCTATCTGCTCGCAAGCACGGGGTGTTTCATCACCATGAAGCTGTACCATATCAAGACCGTATTCATCCACGATCTGCATCATTTGTTCATAAGGCATATTGACAAAAACTCCCACTTTACCAATTCGGAGCTTTGCCTTTCGCATCTGTTCGCCGGTAATATGTTTTCCTGCATAACGCGGCGATTTAGGGTAAAAAATAAAACCGGCAAAATCAATTCCCAATTCTTCAAGCTTCCTGACCTGATCGATTTGTGTCATGCCGCAGACTTTTACTCTCATAACATCGTTTTTTTCAATTGTTCAACAAAAGAGGCAAACGCAAACGCAGGATCAGCTGTTTTCATGAATTGCTCCCCAATTAAAAATCCATTGAAGCCAGCCGCTTTCAACAAAAGAATCGTTTCAATATTCCGAATACCACTTTCTGCTATGCGAATTTTATTATGAGGCAAACGATTAGAAAGCCGGATGGAATTGTCCAGGTCAACCGCAAATGTTTTCAGATCACGATTATTGATTCCAACCACATCAACAAATTCATTCAGGTGATCCAATTCATTTTCATTGTGTATTTCCAGCAACACTTCCAGTCCCAGTTCATGCGCTTTCGAAGCGAGCAATCTGGTTTCAGCAGGTCGAAGACATGCTGCAATTAATAAAATTACATCTGCTCCCATTGCCCTCGATTCCACGAGTTGATATGGATCCAGGATAAAATCTTTCCTGAGTATCGGTAAATTATTGAACCGTGAGCGTATCAGATCATCCGTTGAACCACCAAAGGAAAATGTATCTGTCAGGACAGATATTGCTGACGCACCAAGGCGTGCATATGCACTTGTTACTTCTTCAACAACTGCAGATCCATTTATTATTCCTTTTGAGGGGGACTTTTTTTTAAATTCTGCGATGATTCCATTTTTTTCCGGATCAGTAATAAATTTTTTCATGGAAAAAACTGCTCTGTCAAAGCCATCCTGTTTTTCCAACAAATGCACCGGCGATTTCTTTTTCCGCTTTTTTATTTCCTCCTTTTTATAGGAAACAATGGTTTCCAAGATGTTTATTTCGGGCATTTGTCTTTTTATTGCAGTGAGATAAGTGTATTCAAGCTCGAGAACGCCCTGCCACTTTCGAGACTTTCGATAGCGGCCGCAAAAGCATGGTCATAATCCGTATAAACATCCGTGCCATACAATGCCATCGCTGCATTCGCCAAAACAACCGCATTTTGCGCCCAGGATCCTTTTCCCTTTAGAATGTTCAGAAATATGCCCGCCGACTCTTGTAAATTGTTTCCACCATACAGATCTGAAGGCGAAACCATTCGTTTACCAAGTTGTTCGGGAGTCATCACTCGATCTCCATCATAAGTAATTATTCGGGCATCCCCTGTTAAAGAAAGTTCGTCATATCCATCGAGCGTATGAATGATTGTAAATGAAGAGCCTCCTTTCTGCAGCATGTAGGTATAAATGCGGGCCATTTCAAGATTATAAACACCTATGAGCTGAAATTTGGGAGAGGCCGGATTCACAAGTGGTCCAAGCATGTTAAAAAATGTGCGTATACCCAAATTTTTGCGAATCACTCCAACAGTCTTAAGCGCCGGATGAAAAAGCGGAGCATGAAGGAAACAGATATTCGCGTTTTCTGCTTCATTTTGCAGTTTGTGAGAATCGTTACTGAATTTATAGCCGAGTTGCTCCATTACATTAGATGCTCCACTTACACTGGTAGCACCATAGTTTCCGTGTTTGGCCACTTTTTGACCTGTCCCGGCCACTATAAAACAGGCAAGAGTCGATATATTAAACGTATTCTTTCCGTCTCCGCCTGTACCCACAATATCAATGAACTCGTATCCTTCAAGATTGGCCTTGACTGCCAATTCCATAAGTGCATCCCGGAAACCCTGCAGCTCTTCAATCGTAATACTACGCATAAGAAAAACAGTTATAAAAGAAGTGATTTCCGAATCGCTGTATTTCCCGTTCGATATATTTGATAAAACTTCTTTTGCCTGTTCTCGCGTCAGAGTTTTATATTCAAATAATAGTTGCAGTATCTTTTTCATTGGTTGCTGTTACAGGAAGTTTTTTGAATTTTCATAATGTCATAGAATATCTAGTTCCGATTTTTCTTTAACCAGTTTCTCATAATTTTCTCACCATCCGGAGTAAGTACACTTTCCGGATGAAATTGCACTCCAAGTACGTCCAATGTTTTATGCCGGATGGCCATGATATATCCATTTTCATCCGTAGCTGTTACTTCAAGACTATTTGGAAAAAAGTTCGGATCTATTACCCAACTGTGATATCGGCCGGCCATAAATCCATTTGAAATTCCCCTGAAAAGATCTTCATTGACGGATATATTCTGCGAATCCCTGTTTTGGATATTGACCGGAGTAGCCACTCCATGATATACTTTAGTTAAGTTTATCAGTCTGCCCCCGAAAACTTCTCCAATTGCCTGGTGACCCAGACAAACTCCTAATATAGATTTTGAAGGCGCATATTGTTTTATCAGCGGCATAAGCATGCCTGCTTCTGAAGGCAAACCAGGTCCTGGTGAAAGTATAATTTTGTCGTAGTCCTGCACTTTTTCCAATGGGATTTGATCATTGCGATAAACATCAACCTTTTCATCAATAATCTTTTCCACCAGGTGAACGAGATTATAGGTGAAGGAGTCGTAATTATCAAAAACGAGAATTTTCATATTCTGAATTAAATTGTTTCTGCCAAGACAATGGCACGTTTTAAAGCGCCAAGTTTATGGTTTACTTCTTCAAGTTCCGATTGCGGCTGACTCGCAGCAACGATTCCTGCCCCCGCCTGATAGGTTAATGTATTCCGGCGGCTAAGAAAACTGCGAATCATGATGGCCTGAGTACAATTGCCATCGAATCCTACAAATCCGATACAGCCACCGTAGTAACTTCTTGCGGTAGGTTCATAACTACTTATTAATTCCATCGCGCGAATTTTAGGGGCTCCGCTCAAAGTACCGGCAGGAAACGTTACTGCAAGCAATTCAAAAGGATTGCTGTCTTTTTTTAGTCTGCCTTTTACTTCACTTACCAGATGTATTACATGAGAATAATATTGCACTTCACGGAAATAAACAACCGACACTTCTGAACATTGTCTGCTTAAGTCGTTACGTGCGAGATCTACCAGCATAACATGTTCTGCATTTTCTTTTGCATCCTCCAGCAATGCATCCGCTTTTTCCTTGTCAATTTCATCATTTCCTGTTCTTCCGCAGGTACCTGCTATCGGGTGCATGATCGCTTTACCATCCTTGATCAGCACCTGCGATTCCGGAGAGGATCCCATGAGTCTGTAATCACCATAATCGAAATAAAATAAGTACGGACTTGGATTTACATTCCGAAGTGCCCTGTAAACGTTGAATTCATCTCCTGTAAAAGATTGTTTAAAACG
>DATHPV010000201.1:0-5301 GCA_035483495.1 Puia sp. | reverse complement strand
TTTTTAAGGTCTATCCAAACACTTCCATCTTCTTTTTGAAAAAATACATTTTTCTTCAAACCCATTTCAACCATATCCTTCCCTAAAAGATAAGTTTGGCTTTCATAATATATCTTATCAAAATCACTTCCAATTCTTTTGTACGTTACGTCAAAACCTGCATATACCCAGCTGTTCATTTTCTTCCAGAGTGCAATCACTTCAGGCACACCTGCTTCCCAATCAACCAACATCTGCTGGGCCTCTTTCATGAGAGGAGCTTCTTTCTCAGCCATTTCTTTTGAAAAACCGGCCGATACAAGGGGTTCGACCTGTTTTTTCAACTCGACTCCAAACAATACGTAATAGTCGCCGACAAAATGATCACCTTTGATGCCGGTAGTTTCCGGTGACGATCCGTTTGCAAAATGCTTCCAGGCAACCATGCTTTTGCAAATATGAACTCCCCGGTCATTCGCAATGCAGGTTTTTATACTGTCATATCCAAGTGCTTTATAAATAGCTGCTACACTCCAACCCAGAAAATTATTTCTGAGATGCCCTAAATGAAGTGGTTTATTAGTATTAGGTGAAGAATATTCCACGATAACCCGACGACTATTAGCGGGGTTTTTTCCGTATTCTTCGTTTTCGTACTGTTCATTCAGGAATTTTACCAGAATGCCATCTGTTACAACAAGGTTCAGAAAACCTTTGATGATGTTAAAATTTGCAAACCAGTCTGGTTTTAGCGCAATAAGGGCATCTCCAATTCTTTTGCCGAGAACATCGGGTGATTCCTTCAGGAGTTTGCCGAAGGAAAACAGGATAACCGTATAATCTCCAACGAATTCGGGTTTGGTTTCATTGACCAGAATGTCTCCGGGTTCAATCCTGTAGTTGTATTTTTCGGTCAAAACAGTCTGAACGGCAAGTTTAATGCCTGTAACAAGCTCCATTTCCACGTAAATTGTCGGCAAAAGTAATATTTGTTGGGTAGACTTTTTGCCTTAGTTGAATTAACTTCGCGCCGGGAATCTGAGGATTTATGCCAAAAAAGGAGATTATTTCTTTTATAGACTTTTTTTATCCACCCTTCAGGAAAATTATTCCTTTACAGACTTTCCGTTATGCTGCCTGCGGGGGAGCGAATACATTGCTGGACATATTCGTTTTCTTCGTTTCATATAACTATATACTCCATAAAGAAGTTTTGCATCTTGGATTTATTTCGTTCAAGCCATATATAGCTGCGTTCATCATTTCATTTTTAGTAAGTTTCCCTACCGGTTTTATGCTTATGCGATACGTAGTATTTCCCGGATCCGTTCTTCATGGGCGTGTACAACTCTTTCGTTATTTCCTGCTCGTTCTGATTTGTATTATTCTGAACTATGTTTTTATACGTCTCTTCGTGGAGCAGTTTCATTTATATCCCACAGTAGCTAAAATTTTTACTACCGCGATAATTATTTCCTTCAGTTATCTGACACAGAAAAATTATACATTCAAAACGGAGAAGGCTTAAAGCTGAAAGCTTAACGCAAAAAGCTGAATGGAGAACGACAGGTGGAATTACACATACCCATTTAATAACGTCCTTCACAAAACGAATTCTGATTCGATTTTGCAGAACAATTATTAGTATATTTAATTATTACATTCATATCCTGGCTTTAGGCGTTAAGTCTTAAGCTTCGAACTTAAAAACGATTGTTTTATGATTACAACCCGCAGAAATTTTTTAAAAACCAGTGGACTCTCCGTCGCAGCCCTGGCTATTGGATCACAGAAGTTAATGGCCGCTTATCCTGACAAATACCTGGGTGTTCAGCTCTATACCGTACGAGCTGATATGGATAAAGATCCATCAGGAACATTGAGAAAACTTGCAGAAATGGGCTACAAATATGTGGAACATGCCAATTATAGAGACCGTAAGTTTTACGGATATGCACCAGCTGATTTCAAAAAACTTCTTGACGGGTTAAATATGCAAATGATAAGTGGTCACGTTCAAATGGTGCCAAAGGATTATGATTTTACTTCGAAAGATTTTTCAGATAAATGGAAATACACCGTTGATGATGCTGCTACCGCTGGTCAGAAATATCTGATTTCTCCCTGGCTCGATGATTCTTTACGAAAGAATATGAATGATCTCAAAGCCTATATGGACGTCTTCAACAAGTCCGGTATGCTTTGTCAAAAATCAGGAATGAAATTCGGATATCACAATCACGATTTTGAGTTCAATACCAAAATTGACGGTGTATTACTTTATGATCTCATTCTTACAAATACAGATCCCGCACTTGTTGCGCAGCAACTCGATATGGGAAATCTGTATAACGGCGGATATAAGGCTATCGACGTGGCAAAAAAATATCCGGGACGTTTTGAGTTGATGCATGTAAAAGATGAGATTCCCGTAACGAAAGCATCAGAAGAGAAATTCGAAAGTACCATCCTCGGGAAAGGAATAGTTGGAACCAAGGAAGTTTGCGATATTGGACGTACCAGCGGAGGAACCAAATGGTTTATCATTGAACAGGAATCTTATCAGGGATTAACGCCCCTGGACTGTTCAAAACAGGACTACGATATCATGAAAGGGTGGGGGTATTAGAAGCTTAACGCGCAACGCTTAACGCGTAATGCTTTCAAAATAATAAAAATAAAACCCCTTCAGATTTAGAAGGGGTTTTTTATTTGAAACATTTTCTGCGTTCAGCATTAAGCGTTAGGCGTTGCGCATTAAGCTTAAAGTATTTGACTTAATATCTATAGTGATCCGCCTTAAATGGTCCTTTAACAGGAATGCCAAGGTATTCGCTCTGTACTTCCGTTAATTCATCCAGCATTACACCAATTTTGGGCAGATGTAAACGGGCCACTTTTTCATCCAGATGTTTCGGAAGAACAAACACTTTGTTTTCGTATTTGGAATGATTTTGCCACAATTCAATTTGAGCCAGCACCTGGTTTGTAAATGAGTTACTCATTACAAAACTTGGATGGCCAGTAGCACAACCCAAATTCACCAGTCGGCCTTCCGCTAAAATTATGACGTCCTTACCATCTATATTATAAAGGTCAACCTGTGGTTTGATAGTATCTTTCGTGTGACCATAATTGTCATTAATCCACGCCATGTCAATTTCAATATCGAAATGACCGATATTACAAACAATGGCTTTGTCTTTTAGCAGCCTGAAATGTTTTTCAGTAATCAGATCGCGGCATCCGGATGCAGTTACAACGATGTCGGCTTCTTTAACAGCATCGATCATACGCTTTACTTCAAATCCATCCATTGCTGCCTGAAGTGCACAGATCGGATCAATCTCTGTAACGATTACGCGACAGCCTGCTCCATGTAAAGACTGCGCCGATCCCTTACCTACATCACCATAACCACCTACAACAGCTACTTTACCCGCCAGCATCACGTCCGTTGCTCTGCGAATAGCATCTACAAGACTTTCTTTGCAACCATACTTGTTATCGAACTTTGACTTGGTAACTGAATCATTCACATTGATTGCAGGAACAGGGAGCGTTCCTTTTACAACTCTTTCGTAAAGTCTGTGGACACCTGTTGTAGTTTCCTCGGAGATACCCTTTACATACTGAACCAATTCAGGATATTTATCTAAAACGATATTAGTAAGGTCCCCACCATCATCCAGGATCATGTTCAATGGTTTGTCTGTTCCACCAAAGAATAAAGTTTGTTCAATACACCAATCTGCTTCTTCCAGACTCTGCCCTTTCCAGGCAAATACACCCACACCCGTCGCCGCTATGGCTGCTGCGGCATGATCCTGAGTTGAAAATATATTACAGGAACTCCAGCGAACTTCTGCGCCCAGTTCAATCAATGTTTCAATGAGGACGGCGGTCTGAATAGTCATATGAAGACAGCCGGCTACCCGCGCGCCTTTCAATGGTTTGAGTTTTCCGTATTCAGAACGCAGCGCCATAAGTCCCGGCATTTCAGCTTCTGCAAGGCGGATTTCCTTACGGCCCCATTCAGCCAGACTCATGTCCTTCACTTTATAAGGAAGGTTAAGATCGATATTTTTTGTTTTTACAGACATAAGATGTGTTTAGGCTCCAAAGATAGGTTTGTAGAACAAAATTGGGTAAAATATTCTAAATTTTGGAACAAATGTCACATTATTCGTAACTTTTACGAACAAAACTACTTTATCTTATGCAAAAAGAGCTCTCAAAAGAACAAACGGCGTCTGCAATATTACCATTGGATGAAAAAGACAAAGCAATTTTAAGATATCTGCAATTGAATGCAAAAGCAACAGTTCGGGAGATCGCAGCCAACGTGCATCTCAGCACTACGCCTGTTCATGAAAGAATTAAACGGATGGAAGACGAGGGAGTGATTCTGCAATATGCCACGTTACTAAATCATTCGCGAATCAATAAAGGATTGATGGCTGTTTGTTATATTTCATTAAAGGAGCATAATAAAAAATCAGGGGGGAAATTTATAAAAACGATTCAGGAAATGCCTGAAGTAACTGAATTCTATATTATTTCGGGAGCATTCGATTTCATGCTTAAAGTGGTTACCGAAAACATGGACGACTATTACAATTTCCATGTGAACAAATTGGGACAGGTCGAAAATATTGCTCAGGTTCAAAGTACTTTTATCATGGGAGTCATAAAAGCCAGTCAGCCTATGATTAGTTAGTTTTCAGAAGACGGGCAACAACTTTGTCGATTGGCAAACTGACAGATTCTTCTGAAAAAGCGTTCCATGATATAAATCTGAATGTCTCGGTTTCCCCTGTTTTTCTATAGATTTCCATCTGGGCTTCATCGAAATCAAATGATTTTGTACGGAGCGGCACTCTGATTTCTTCCAAGGCTTCGACGAGGTAATAAATGGAAATAATCTGGTGTTCCGGATTGAATGCACTCATTTGAAAAAAATCGGTTGTATAAAGGTGTTCAGTAACGCGTACGCGCAATGACATTTCTTCCAGGAATTCGCGTTTTAAACAATCTCTGGTCCCTTCTCCGAATTCGAGACCGCCACCTGGAAATTTTGTGTATTGATTTCCGCGAATGAATTCATCAGATACCAGGACTTCTCGATTTTTGCCCGACAAAATGCCATATACTCTAATATTGAACATCGTTACAGATCATTGAGATGTTTAAAAAATATTAGTCACCCTTCTGAAATGAAGGGTGACTAATTAGCTTAATCTTTATAACCAGAGGGAAAATTTGGAGGTTCCGAGCAGATTCGAACTGCTGTAGAAGCTTTTGCAGAGCTCTGCCTAACCG
>DATHPV010000200.1:0-4044 GCA_035483495.1 Puia sp. | reverse complement strand
TCCGACTTATTCCAACTATTCTCGTCATGATTACTGGTGAAATACATTTGAATGGTGTTGGCGGGATACTTCGTTGCATTTTGTTTTTGTATGCTATCCAAAGCAATAGCCGGCCTGTCACCTTTTGCTACTTCAATCATTTTATGAAACATCGCCCAGGGATAAACTGCGTCAAAACCTGATTCAGGCAGATAAGCGTTATCGCCTTCAGCAAGCATAAATACATTTTTTATATTTCTTAACTGACCAATGCATTTTTTCCAGAATGCTCCTGGCACATTCCAGGCCACATCACAGCGAAATCCATCAATGTTTGAATTGACAAGCCAGTATTTCATAGCGGCAATCATACTGTCCTCCATCACGGGGTTACTATAATCCAGCTGCCTGGTGTCCGCCCAGTCTTTTGCTACAGCTGCTTTTCCCGTACTGTCCTTCACAAAAAAATCAGGGTGTTCAGTAAGCCAACGATTATCGCCACCCGTATGATTGGGCACCCAGTCAATAATTACTTTCATTCCCTTCTGATGAATTTCTTTCACCAGTCCTATCCAGTCGGCCATGGTTCCGAACTCAGGATTCAGGGCAGTATAATCTGAAACCGCATAATAACTTCCCAATGTGCCCTTCCGATCAACTTTGCTGATAGGGTTCAATGGCATAAACCAGAGCGTTTGAACACCCATGGATTTCAATCTGTCCAGACTTCTGGAAAATGCCTTTAATGTTCCCTCAGTTGTGTATTGACGAATATTTACTTCATAAATATTTCCCTGCATGATCCAGGAGGGGTGTCCATCGATGGAAGATGTTTTAGAAGAAGAACTGGAAGGTTGAGAATATCCATTGCAGAAAACAATAAATACTAAAACTGATAGACAGGTTAGTTTTTTCATATGGCGATTTTATAAATCGTTTTTAATTTTTTACCCTCTCAAAAATAAATACTCCTTTCTTATTCGCGACAACAATATCAGGTAGTCCGTCTTTATTAATATCGTTTACAACAACCTGTAACCCGACACCTGAATTATTGTCTATAAGATGCGAAATCCATTGAGGAGATTTACCCGGTCGAAATTCAAACCAGTACAAAACAGCCGGATCAAATGCTCCCGGATCCTTTCCATTGTGAGCAAAATATCGTTTGCCGGTAACAAGATCCGGGTGGCCGTCTCCATTAATATCTGCAAGTGCAAGGCCGTGAGACTGTGAAAACAGTTTACAAATTTCATGGGTCTCAAAAACAATTTTTCCGTTACTGTCTTTTTTTTGCTGATGCCACCAGATCCCGTAATGGTGAGCAGATGCACTAATTACATCTGTGTAACCGTCGTCATTTACATCAAAAGCATACATCTGGGAACAATCTTCTCCGAGATCCGCCGGATGAAAAATCCAATCTGATTGAGTCGGATCTTTGGGCGATTCCCACCACCCCTTCGTAATGATAACATCGGGTCTTCCATCGTTATTTATATCACCGAAACCCAACCCGTGCGTATAGATATTTGTCGCAAGGTCCGGATCACTACTTACGATATATTTTTTCCAAACTGTATCTCCTTTGGCACTTGGCGATTTATACCAAACGACTTTTTTTTCTACGGGATCATTGCACAATATATCAGGCCTGCCATCACCATCTATATCCACAAAAGCAGGCGATTCATTTCCAATATGATTGGAGATTGTATGCATTATCCAGTATCCCGGCTTGTTCCGGGGATTTTCATACCAGACTAGCTCCTGACCGGGAAAACCCACTCTTATCAGGTCAATCCAGCCATCCTGATCTACATCCATGCTAAAATCGAGGAATGAATTACTGAATGCGGTATCCGGAGAAAAACGAAGTCCCTTTGCAATTTCGTGTGGGATCCAGTGAGGTGCCTCAAACCAAAACGTGCCCGCCATGATATCCATTTTTCCATCTCCGTTCACGTCTCCCGTGGCGACTCCTTCCGAAATAAATTCCTTCGTCAAAATAATTTTTTTGAAAAAAACTGAATCGTGATTTTCAGTTTTCTGGCAAAAGACCAAACTCCCCTTAAAAAATATCAGGATGAGGAGGCTGGCACATTGACGAAATTTAAGGTCTATCATTAGCAAATTCAGATAATCCGGTGAATAGCTGCTAAAGTAAAAGTATATCTTTAATTCATACATTTATTGCTCAAACAAATCACCATGAAAAAATGGAGTCCCCTGAGATATGTTGTTCTGTATTTTGCTTTCGTGTCGGCAGCAATTAATGGCGAAGCACAAAAAATACTACACGTTGCCGTTGCGGGGCTGGCGCACGATCATGTTCATGGTATTCTGAATCAATATAAAAAGGGGGAAGTGATTATCATCGGTATCGCCGAAGCTGACAGACAATTGGTTCTTCAGTATGAAAAAAATTACCAGTTGCCGGATTCCCTTTTCTATCAAGATCTGGAAACCCTGCTAGCACATTCCAAACCAGACGCTGTTTTGGTTTACACACCGATTTCTGATCATATCAAAGTTGTCGAAATATGCGCGCCCCGGGGAATCCCGGTGATGGTCGAAAAGCCACTTGCTACCACGGTAAAAGATGCTGAACGTATCTCTTCACTCGCAAATCAATTTCATATTCTGGTTCTTACAAATTATGAAACCACCTGGTATAATAGCAATCAGGCAATTTTCGAAATGGTAAATGCACAACACAGCATTGGCGAAATAAGAAAAATGACCGTTCACGACGGACATCAGGGTCCAAAGGAGATCGGATGCAGTCCTGATTTTCTAAACTGGCTGACAGATCCGGTAAAAAATGGAGGAGGTGCACTGATGGATTTTGGTTGTTATGGCGCCAACCTGATGGTTTGGCTGATGAATGGAAAAGCACCTGTATCTGTTACTGCAGTTACTCATCACCTCAAACCAATGATTTATCCAAAGGTGGAAGATGACGCAACTATCCTATTGGAATATCCCGATGCCACGGGAATTATTGAAGCATCCTGGGATTGGCCGTTCGGAATTAAGGATCTTGAAGTATTTGGTACAAAGGGATACCTGCACGCGCTCAATGGAAATACTCTGCAACAAAGAAATAAAGACATTTATGAAAATGTGCCGCTAAAAACAGCAGCATATACAGATAATATTCAATATCTGTCAGATGTGCTTAGTGGAAAATTAAATCCCGGGAATGATTTGTCTTCATTGGAGAATAATATAATCGTCGTGCGCATTCTAAATGCGGCACTCGAATCAGCGCGCGAAGGCAAACGGATCAAATTATAAATCTCCATAAGTCAGGTTATCCCAATTTGCATAATTACTTATTTCAAAAACTTGCACCAATACCAGTGATCGGAGCTTTGCCGGAATTAAAGTCTGCTTCGCCCGTATTTATCCCAAATATCTCATGCAAATTTATTCCACCGGTTCGTAGCGGGGACTCGGGTGGTAACTGTAGTTTCATCGAAGTTATTTAAGTTTTGTTTAACACACCGTTGACAACCTGTTCCATGCCACTCATACAAATAAATGGAACGCGATCACTTAGCTCACATAAATTGAGGAGACCAATTGCTATCAGGAGAAGTACGAACTGATTGTAAAAAAAATTTACCTGCTTACCATGCTCCAGTTTGAAAACGTATACAAATCTTACGACAGGCAGCAGGTTCTTGAGATCGGCAGCTTAAAACTCGGAAGAAATATTTACTGGTTGCAAGGAATAAATGGTTCCGGCAAAACGACATTCCTGTCAATGTTAGCGGGCCTTATCCCGTTTAAAGGTAATATCCTGTTGGATGGAATTAATCTTCGCGAAAAACCTGTATCCTACCGGCGACTTGTAAATTTCGCGGAAGCTGAACCCTTGTTTCCGGATTTTATAACAGGTATTGAACTGATCGGGTTTTATAAAAATATCAGGAAGGCCGCCACTGTTCAAACAGATCATCTCATTAATCTGTTTAAAATGCATCATTATCTTTCTCTGCCTATTGGAAATTATTCAAGTGGCATGATAAAAAAATTGTCTCTGCTACTTGCTTTTAT
>DATHPV010000199.1:0-6379 GCA_035483495.1 Puia sp. | reverse complement strand
CATAAAGATGAAGAAAGATGTTCTCCATTTTTAATACTTCTTCTATTCCTTCATAACAGGCTTCACCTGTATTCCCTTCACTGCCTATCAGGTTTACCATTGCGGCATGCACAATATGTTTCGGATTGCCCAGTGGGTAAGAAAGCATAATGCGCCAAAGCATGTCAAATTGAGAACTGAAATTTGCTTCGATTGTGTGATGGCCGCTGTTATGAACTCTCGGAGCTGTTTCATTTACCAAAATATCTCCATTTTTATCTATAAAAAGTTCTATTGCGAAAATCCCGGGAGTTTTTAAATCCTTTACCACTTTTAAAGCTATTGCCTCAATTCGCCATGTTGTTTGCTGAGGTAATTCTGCCGGACTTAACTGATAATCCAACTGATTCAAAACCGGGTTGAAAATCATTTCCACGGGAGGATATAATGCAGTTTGTCCTGCTGAATTGATGGCAACTATCTGTGATATTTCTTTATGTATTTCTACTTTTTTCTCCAGTACGGAGGGTTGGTCAAAAGCCAGATGAAAATCTTTTTCACCGGCAAGTACTTGTACACCCCTTCCATCATAGCTTCCGGAAGCCAGTTTATGCACCGCGGGAAAAAAATCATGGAATTTTTTTAGATCATCCCTTTTTTCTGTCAATCTGAAAGCTGCACTTGGAATGTTATTTTCTTTATAAAATTGTTTTTGCAGTGCTTTATTGCGGATTATGCGAAGAGCAGAGGGAGAGGGATAAACTTTTACCCCTTCTGTTTCCAGTTTTTCAAGGGCCTCAACATTTACGGATTCAATTTCAATAGTCAGGCCATTCAGACCTTTTCCAAAGTTATAAACATCATCAAAATTCCTAATATCACCTTTAACAAAATGGTGGCAGAGATGAGCAGCAGGACATTGAGAGTCATTTTCCAACACACTGGTTTCCACCGGATAATTAACAGATGCCTGTAAAAGCATTCTTCCAAGTTGACCACCTCCCAATATTCCTATTTTGAGCATTTTTCCAATTATGGCATGAAGATAAAACAATCTGGTTTCCACGCCTTATTAAGTGGTTTTTACATAATAATATGGCTGGATTTTTGTTTTAATAAGTAACTTTATCCGTCCCAATGCATATTATTTTTCGTTGCATGAAAAAAATCCGGTTACTCCTCCAGGCCCTCTTGTTTCCAGCCTTCAGTTTGACTTTTTCGTCCGTATTTTCACAAAATTCTGTCTATAGCGTTCGTTTTCTTGACAATCAGAAGTCATTTCCCAAAATAAGTGAAATGATGAGTCGGGAGGAGGATACTCTCCAAAAGCAGTTTCAGGCAAAACAACTGGTTTGGCCAGCCAGGTTTGTTTATATAAGGTCGTTTAAATACGACAGCGAAATGGAAGTTTGGGTCAAGAATAAACAGAATGAAAAATATAAATTTTTCAAAACCTATAAAATTTGTGCTTTGGCGGGCTCTCTGGGTCCAAAGAGAATGGCCGGTGATTATCAGGTACCAGAGGGTTTTTATTATATCAACGAATTTAATCCGCGTAGCCTCTATCACTTATCACTTGGTTTAAATTATCCAAACGCTTCTGATAGAATGCTGTGCGATTTGTCCCAACCAGGTGGCGATATTTACATTCACGGAAGTTGTGTAACAACCGGGTGTATTCCAATTACTGACGGCCAAATTGAAGAGCTGTATGTGCTGGCTGCACATGCTAAAGACCTCGGTCAGGACTTTATTCCTGTTCATATTTTTCCCGTGAATTTTGAAAACCCAAAGAGTGTGGCATACCTGAATAAATTCCTCTTGAGTTTTAATGAATTTGTTCCTTTTGAGAAAAGTTTGCAAAATGCTTTTTACTATTTTGAAAAAAATCATCAGGTTCCTCCAGTAGTTGTCAATGCCAAGGGTGAATATGTGATTGAGGATGTTCCGGTTCCTTCTGTATCTCCACAGAAAGCGGAGTCGAAGTCTGGTTCAAAACTTACCCATCCCGAACAGCCGATCCCGGAAGATGAGCTTGCTATAAGTGTAGACAAACTTCCAACTTATCCGGGCGGTAATACTGCATTTAAGATATTCATTGACAAACTAAGCGTGGATATGATAAAGGAATTGGAACCCGGACAATCGAAGGCTTTTGTGCTTATGGAATTCATAGTTGATGAAAATGGAAAAACCATTTATGCGAATGCCATTAGCGGGGGTAACAATAAAATGAATCTTAAAATTGAAAAAGCGTTCACGAATATGCCTCTATGGGTTCCGGCGATTCGTCAGGGGAAAAACGTGCCGATAAAGCTCAAGCAGAATATTATGATTGAAGCACAGTAAACTTCAGTTATAAAAATAAAGTTTGTACCGTCTCCTGGGACCGTTGTTGCAAAACAATTTTTCTGCCATTAATTATTTTATCCAGTAACTCTGTTTGATAGTGTCTGATCGTGAGCAGTGTTAAGCCCTTTTCTAAACGTACATCGAAGTACTGCGAAGCTTCATTTGTAAGTTTTGTTATTTTATCTTCCATATCGTCAACACATAATTGTAAAATAACCGCTCCAGTTTGTACCAGGTTAGCCTGAAAGTGTACTGAGGATAGTATGTCATAAAGTCTTGATGTGCCTTTTTCTCCAACGAATGAAAAATCCCGGGAGATAAAATGTATCAGGACCTGATTTTGCTTCATCACAATTATCGGTGGAAGTTGTGATATATGTCTTGAATGAATAAGAGTTCCGGGCAAATGCTGATCCTGAAAACATTTTACGCGTAGAGGAATATTTTTATTTTGAAGTGGTTTTATAGTTTTTGGATGTAAAACCTGGGCTCCATAAAAAGCCATTTCAATAACTTCATCATATCCCAGTTCCCGAATATAAATTGCATCGGGGAATAATTTTGGATCGGCGTTCATAACACCTTCAACATCTTTCCAAATCGTGAGACTTTCTGCATCCATAATATTTGCAAATATCGCAGCTGAATAATCGCTCCCTTCCCGGCCGAGCGTTGTACTTTCATTGGCTTCGGTCGAGCCGATAAATCCCTGAGTAACCACAAATCCTGTTTCATCAAACAACGGAAAAATTTGATCCGAGATTCTCGAGCCCGTCTTTTCCCAGCAAATATCAGCTGCCCGGAATTGGTCATTCGTTATAAAAATATCCCTCACGTCTACCCACCGGTTGGGAATACCAGATGAAAGGAGGAAATCACTGATAATACAAGTTGACAGAAGTTCGCCCACACATACAATCTGGTCGTAGTAGTAGTTAAAATTTCTTACGGGCTTATCCTGAATCAGCCATTCCACTTCCGTAAATAAATCGCCCATTCTCTGAACTAAGAGACTTTTGTTGACGGATTCCAGCGATTCGACAATTTGGAAGTGTTGTTTTTTAATTTGTTCAAAAAGTCCCAAAGCATTTTCTTTATCGCCCGAATAATAAGACTCTGCAACTTTTTCAAGTGCATTGGTAGTTTTACCCATAGCAGAAATTACAATCAGCAATTTCTCAGACTTAAATTCTTTCAAGATAGAAGCCAGGTTTCGAATACGAGTGACGGAATCAACACTTGCACCTCCGAACTTAAAAACTTTCATATAATGGGTTTGTCGTCGCGCAAAGATAATATGGTTCCCTATCGCAATAACTATGTTAAAAAAAACGATAATAACATTTGTGTTCAAAAATCGATTGTATATTAAAGTGAATTTTATTAATTATGATAGCGACCTTATTTTACATTAATTATTGGCTTGCCTTATGTTCTGGATTTCATCCTTTTTCCAAAAGCTCTCAGCTGGATACCATGGAAAATGAAATATTGCAATTTGTAAATGAGGATCGAAAGCAACACAACCTGAAATTACTCCAGATGAATACTTTGGAATCGTCTCTGGCTTTGAAACATAGCGGGGATATGGCCGCTGGTAAAGTAAAATTCGGTCACGATGGATTCAATTCCAGGGCTAAAACCATACAAAAGGAATTAGGAGCTACAGAAGTGGGTGAAAATGTAGCTTCTGGCTCGATGACGGCACGCGAAGTTGTAGATGGTTGGCTGCATAGTCCGGGGCACAAAAAAAATATCGAGGGTGATTTTATACTCACGGGTGTTGGTTATGTCCGGGACAAAAAAGGAGACATTTACTTTACCCAAATTTTTTCAAGGTAATCTTCTGATTTGCTCGCATATAAAGACCAAAACGTAACTTGCTGTATATGGAAAAACAGGCAATCATTACTGTTCAGAATCTTTATAAAAAATATGGAGATTTTGAAGCGGTAAAAGAAATTAGTTTCAACGTCTATCAGGGTGAAATATTTGGATTGCTGGGACCGAATGGTGCAGGGAAATCCACAACATTGGAAATTATTGAAACATTGCGAACTAAAACTTCAGGGAAAGTCTTTGTCGACGGTGTCGACCTTGACAAAAGTCCTGATGAAATTAAAAAAAGAATTGGAGTTCAATTACAAACTTCTGGTTATTATCCTAATTTGAATTTGACCGAGCTGCTCATTTTATTTGGTGGCTTGTATAACCGAGAAATAAAACCTTCAGAATTTTTGGGGAAAGTAAATCTGCTGGACAAAGCCAGGTCGAAATATAAAGAACTTAGCGGAGGTCAAAAACAGAGATTTTCCATAGCGACTACGCTCATCAACCAGCCTAAAATAATATTTCTGGATGAACCAACAACGGGACTCGATCCTCAGGCAAGGAGAAATTTATGGGATTTAGTGCGTGAAATTCGTTCGTCCGGCACTACAGTAATTATCACGACGCATTATATGGATGAGGCTGAAGTTCTGTGTGATCGCGTTGCCATTATGGATTCCGGGAAGATTATAGCTTTGGATTCACCGGATCGTCTTATTGACCAGCTGGTGGCGACAGGTTTTGAAAGACCAAAGGAGGTAAAGCAGGCAAACCTCGAGGATGTATTTATTAATATGACGGGAAAAGAGTGGCGGGAAGACTGAAAGAAAGTGTGGAAGTGTGGGAGTGTGCCTGCCGGCAGCGCAGTGTGAAAGTTGTTTTAATCCATTTACAATAAACCTTAAACAATTATGACTGACCCCAGATATCCAATAGGCAGATATGAACCACAAGCGTATTCTGAGGAATTAAAGAAGGAATGGTTAAATAATATTCGCCGGTTACCCGCCCAACTTGAATCTGCCATTCAAAATCTCGACGCAGATCAATTGAACAGCCCGTACAGGGAAGGCGGTTGGACCATAAATCAACTTGTGCATCATATTGCTGATAGTCATATGAACGCATACATTCGGTTCAAACTGGCGCTTACAGAAGAAAATGTGACTGTAAAATCTTACGATGAAAAATTGTGGGCGGAACTGGCCGATGTGCGATCTACACCCATAAATATTTCAATTACTCTTTTACATGCCTTACATTCCAGACTTTACTCCGCCATAAAAGATCTTAGTTTGGAACAATGGAACAGGACTTTTAATTATCCCGGAAAACCAGAGCCGGTTACGATTTGGTTTTTACTGGGAATGTATAGTTGGCATGGCAATCATCACGTGTCACATATCCTTTCCTTTCGGGAAAAAAATAATCTTTGATTATGAGGGATCTTCGATGGAAAAAAATTTCATCTCAATATATTTCCAGGGATCAATGGGGAACGGTACGGAAAGACATATGTCAAACACCGGATGGCAAAATCATTGATCCTTATTTTGTATATGAATTTCCAACCTGGGTTACGGCAGTCGCCATCACAGAAGAAGGTAAAGTAATCTTGGAACGCCAGTATCGATATGCTCTCGACGTCACCTGTTATGAAATCCCAGGGGGTTGTGTGGATGAAACAGACAGCTCTCTTGAAATGGCCATTGAACGTGAATTACTAGAAGAGACCGGTTATAAGTTTACTAATTATGAATATCTCGGAAAAACATCATCCAATCCTTCTACAAATAACAACTGGATGCACATGTATCTGGCAACCGGCGGCCGATATGAAAGGGAACAGCAATTGGACCACAATGAAGATATTGAGGTGTATTTATTTACCGTGGATGAAGTAAAAAAATTATTGGAAGAAAACCAGATTATTCAGAGTATGCATGTAACTACCTTATACTATGCATTTACTAAAATGAAATTTCTTTGAGATTAACTTCTCCTGCCAAAAAAACGCTTCCGCATATCAGTATAAGGTCCTTGGGGTTTGCATTTAACACTGCAGTTTCCAGGGCAAGTTTTACATTCGGAAAACTTCTTCCTTTCAGTCCTATTTGTTTTGCAATCGCTGAAAGCTCAGTTTCCGGAAGTGCTCGTGGAATCTGCGCTCGCGTAAAATAGTAGGTGGCCCGTTGTGGTAAATTGCTTAAGATTTTTT
>DATHPV010000198.1:0-7668 GCA_035483495.1 Puia sp. | reverse complement strand
CCGGATTTAATTTAACCTCAATAATATTACTGTTGGGTTGAAAAAACAAAAGCAGTGGTTCGATGACATTATACAATGACTTCTGATTAAAATCTTTCATCACGCCAACTACTTCCAGGTAGTGATTGGATGTGTCGCCCGGGAAAGTCACTCTTTTTCCAATGGCATTATTCCAGCCAAAATGTTTTACCATGGATTCATTGACGATTATTCCATGAGTTGTATCAGAAGCTGAAAAATTGCGTCCCTTCACAATAGGTATGCTGAGCGCCGCAAGGTAATTATCATCAATACCGTAGCAATTGATTCCTTTGTCAACATGCCCCGTATTAGTTTGAACCGTAAAAAGATTCAGATTGATATTGGAACTTCCAGGATAAGCATTACCGGTACCAACTATTTTTACTCCGGGCAATGCACGCAACTCATTGTCCATCGCCATAATTTTGCCACGTTCATCCTCACCGGTATTAACCGTTATCGTCATCACCTGATCCTTATTATAACCCACGTCTTTTTTTCGCAGATAAGAGAGCTGCGAATAGACCACCCAGGTGCATATAAGCATAATCATCGAAATGGAGAACTGCAAAACTACAAGGGTGCGTCGCAGATTTACATTACCTGATGCCTTTGAAAGGGCTCCTTTTAGAATATTTACGGGTTCAAAACTGGAGAGATAAAATGCAGGATAACTTCCACCTACTAATCCTGTGAAGAACATGATTGCGAACAACAGGAAAATATTAAATGGTTGAAAAATGGTTGCTATCGTAAATTCTTTTCCGGAGATAGAATTGAAAGCGGGCATCAGAAGAATTACAAATCCAAAACTTAATAACAATGCCACAAAAGCTGTTAGTAAGGACTCGGTCAGGAACTGAACTATGAGTTGTTGTCTTGTAGATCCGGCAACTTTTCTGATTCCAATTTCTTTTGCCCTGCGGGCAGATCTTGCTGTAGTCAGATTCATATAGTTGATACAGGCAATCAACAGCATAAAAAAAGCGACTGCAGAAAAAATCCAGATATAACTCATATCACCCGTTTCTTCGGGTTCGCCTTCCAGTTTCGAATGAAGATGAATATAGGTGATCGGCATAACGCCGTATTGAATTTTTACATTGTATTTGGAGAATATCGCAGCCATATATTTATCATACATGGGCAGCAATTTTTTATTGAAAGCTTCGGCTGTTGATCCAGGTTTCAGGAGTACGTAGGTGAAATTGTTAAAGCTGCCCCAGTTGTCTGCGCCCCGATTATTCTGACCCGGTTTCAGCAGTGTATTCATTGATATCAGCATATCAAATCGTAAATGTGAGTTCCTTGGGATATCTTCTATTACGCCGGTAACTTTATAAACATCGTAGACTGTCTTCAATGTTTTGCCCACCACCAGCGTATTTTTCCCGAAATATTTTGTAGCCAGTGTTTTGGTAATTACAATACTGTTTGGCTGGTTTAATGCATTGGCAGGGTTACCTTCCAGGAACTTACAGGTGAATATGTTGAAAATCGTGCTGTCCGCCCAGTATATTTTAGTTTCATAAAATCCTTCGTTGCCTATTTTGAATAAGGTACGTTCCTTGCCCAGCAACCGGGTGGATTCTTCCACTTCCGGAAAATCTTTTTTTAAGGTGGCGGCGAGCGGAAGCTGTGTTACTGTCCAGTTTGTATTTTTATCCTTCTCCTGTATATAGGAAACGATTCTGAAAATTCTGTCTGCCTTATCGTTAAAACGGTCGAAACTCAGTTCATCTTTCACATAGAAAATCAGGAAAAGACTGAATGTGATACCCAGAGTAAGACCTAATATATTTAATAAGCTGTACCATTTGTCTTTTATCAAATTTCGCCAGGCCAGGAGCAGCAGGTTCTTGATCATTGGTTTATGTTATTAATGAACGATTATACTTTGTGATTTGGGTTTATTTGATACCTAAAAAGTGCCAAAATTGCAAAAGGCTCAAATTCAAGTTATTGCGGTTAGTATTTGGACGAAACATGTCCGATATCGGTGTTAAAACCGTACACTTTTTATGAAACCGGTATTATCCGACTTAATGACTGTCTGATATGACTCATGTGCAGAAAAAAAGTTACCGGTATCCGACCCAATTGTTATCTCTCCTGAGGATCCGACGGGATATTAATACGATTGATTTCCTCCTGTAGCCAGTCGAGGTCTTTTTTTAAATTTTCAGTGAGAAGAGGGTCATATCCCGGTTTTCCGGCGAGACTGAGTTGACGGTCGAAGGAAGCCTGAATGGCAGAACGCCGTTTTTCCAATGAGTCTTTTGAGATGGGTAACACGGCTTGAAATTAATGAAAATTTTGGATTCCGGAATTAATTCTCACCGCCAGCGCAACAGTTTATTATTATTGCTTTTCGAGTTCAGAATTGTCCTTATGATCCGGCAAACCCTGGCCCTCCGTCATTAGTTTATAGAGACTTTCTTTGATATAATGATTCCATCCCCCGGTACAGTCTTCAAAACATTCTTTTCTGGCGTTAAGTCCGATATGTGTCATATCAATTTTCGCGGAATCATTGGAAGCGAAGATTTCAAAAACAATCTTTGTATCCTTCCATTCTTTTTTATCCTTCATCCAGTGCAGATTGCAATCCTCAACATACCACACAATTTTCTCTGCCGGTATCAGTTCAATAATTCTAAAGCGGGAAAAAGTTTCACCAAAACTTACGGTAAAAATATCATTGAGATTTTTTGTGTTTCCCCGGGTATTTTTGGTCCACCAATTCGAAACCTGGCTGATTAAATCAGCTGCTTTTTGAGGGGTCATTTTTACTTCTAATGAAGCGTGATAATCTGCGAGTGTGGTAGTTGGCATATTGATTATTTATGTAAATATATAGGTAACTTTTAAGTTACCCAAAAAAGAAATCACAATTTTAGATCCCACGCATGAGTTTGGCACTAATTTTACATATAACATTTACACAGATTAACAGGAATATCATGAAAAATAGAATTTTATGCAGCTTATGCGTTGTAGCAAGCTTTTTCGCCGGAAATAAAGTTTTTGCCCAGTCTGGCGCCCTTTATACTCTTCCGGATAATTACAGGTTTGACTATGAAGTCGATCAGCAGATTACCGGTAAAAAAAATCAGACGGATACGATCCGGTTTTACTATACAAAGTCGGGTGATTATGCCGCTGCATCTTTCAGTCCGAAGGAGAGAATGAAGGGGAATATGTTTATTGTTCTAACGCGCGGGGGAAATGTGGTTGTGATGAACGAACACAAAAAAAATATAAAGATCGTCAGCATCCCAAAAATGATTTCGGATATGACACAGCTGGTTAAATATATAAAGATCGATAGTCTTATGGCCAATATGAGAAGGAATTCCAATGGTCATGAATTTAGCTCTGTGAAAACCGGGAATACCAAAACTATTGGTAGCTATACAACTGAGGAATACAACGTTTCCGGTAAAAAAGGCGAAAAAGCCAGTATTTGGTATGCAAAAGTTGATTTCAATACACAGGGTGACTATTTAAAAGGAATTATTGGGGGAAATTTTTTGAATATGATGGATGGTGGAAAGAAGAATGAACATCCCGTGATGCAGGCTTTATTGCAGCCTAAAGTGTTAGTCACTTCTATTGAATCAACTGATTCGGCGGGTACGAAAAGAAATAACCTTCAAACCATAAGTATTAAACCAACAGATTTGACGGTTTCGACGATGGGATATGCGGTAGACGACTACAGTAATAAATCGCTTCCCGAAATTTTCGAAGCGGAAATGAAGAAGGGCGAAAATTTATAGTGTATTGGCGGCATTAGTTCGTCCGGCACCTGTCTAAAATATGGTACTTGAATGAACGCGTATCTTTTATAGTATCAAAGAAATCTTCCATGTAGTTTTTTATTCTTTTAATTTCCTTATCGGGAATGGATCCCTTCAACAGATCCGGTACAGACATCAACTTTTCTTCCTTTGCAAGAAATTCCTTTCTGACATATTCCATTACGTCAGCGGGATGACAATATCCACGGTAAAGTCGTTCGGTTACATGACTAACATCCAGTAATTCTCCGTTTACTTCCGACACCACGGCATAAGGGGCGTCGACGATACCGGACATGTCAAAATCGTAAGGAATTGAGAAAACATTATTGGTGTTGATCACAAATAATTTTGAATTGTGCTGATGGGGGACTGACCAGTCAGTATTGGAAATGAGATATTGAAATAATTCAAAACGGGCAGCGCTTGTGTCGTTCAGGGCGCTTGGTGTGAGCCTGATGTTTTTTAATGGTTTGGCGTGTAATCTTATTGCGGTCTTATCAACATCTTCAATAAATATTCCCTTTACTTTCGAATTTTTATTTTTATTTTTTCTCAACTCAGTCAGGTCGATATCTGCAAGGCGTGTCAGAAAAGCATAGGGAGATATTTCCTCGAATAATTTATAGCAGAGAAATTCTCTTAGTATCAAAGCATTGCTGCTTTCCCGGTTGTCGCACGGCAGTACAACTTTTAATTTCTTATTTCCCTCAAATACGGTTCCTTTTGTGTCGCTTTTTTTAAATTTCATCCACAACGGCGGATAGTAGCATTCTCTTAACCGGAAATTACCCCTTCCTTTAATGCCGACTTCCATGGAATCCATAGTGCCTTTGAAATTCTGGTAATAAAGTTTCTCTTTGAAATAGGTTGAATCCTTTTTGGAATTTCTCACCTTATCAAATGAAACCGAAAATGCGATATGAAGAGGGGTGCCGGTGGCAAATAAGGAATCCGATCCGTTCTGCGCAAAAAGCCATCTGGCAGAAAATATAAAAATAATCTGGAGCGATATTATTTTTTTTGTCATTTTATTTCTTCCTCAGATTTTACAACCGTCGCAACGGATTGGGATGTAACGGCGAGTTCTTCCGAGCCCGAATAAGGCATTCCGATAAAATCAAATTCTTCCAGTTTGACTCCGTCTGCGCCAGTCTGATTAAATGGATCCACCAGGTAATTCTGAATATTATATAAACAGATAAATATAATTCCCTTAAAGGAGGTCATTATGAATACATACCAGACTGATACCTGAAAACCCGTCTTGCTTAACAGAGACGCCGGATAGAAAACAACGAACAAATAGGCGCCCAGAACAATGATCATACGAATGGCCCATGGCGTTGGATGTCTTTTTGTGGCCATTAAGAACGTCAGACTTTCATTTACGCGAAACATAAAAAGCAACACTTTGACTGAAAAACTTCTCTTCAATTCCTTTTCATTTTCCTGAATAAAGAGATAAATGCGGTTTGCAAATTCATGAACAGACCGAAAACCCTCCCTTTTGTCAGATAAATAACCGATCAATTGATGGGATGTATTTGCAAGAATATCTCTGATTTCTGATTTTTTATTCTTATCAAGATCACTGCTTTCAAAACAATAAAAAAGAGATTGGAGAGAGGCTTTAAACAAACTAATATATTCCAAAGCTTTTTCTCTTCTTCTAAATGCTTCCCGCATTACGAAGGAAATCGGGAATGCGATAATCACACTTACAATGATGAAATCGATATAAAGTACGAAATGGAAATACAGCGATAAATAGGAGCTGATTAATGAGAGGCAAATTATGATCGGGGTATGGATACTTAAAATGAAATTAAATTTCTTCATGAACAGTTTTTTAAACCAGGCAGGGTTTCCTTATTGAATTACGCGCTGCCCCTTTCCGTTACTTCTCGGCAGGTGCAAAATAGTGATTTTAAGTAAATTTTAGCTTGAACAGTCTCTAAATCAAGCGTATGAATAAATCAATCTGGCATGATTTTGTACGTAATTGAATCGGAGTTGCATGGTTTTTATTCTTTGGCATTTTCTTCACATCATATTTCAACATATTTGTGTAACCGAAAATGCCGGTTTGATTTTTTCATCAGATAAATAATATCCGGAGAATAGAATTCTACTATACAGCTTTATTTTTTTACACTTAAACGCCGTTATGAATTCTATTTTTAAAGTACTTGTTGCCAATTTGATATTATTCCTGGCAACTATCCCTCAATCAAAAGCTCAATTTACACCTTCCAAATGGGAGGTTGGACTCAATGTGGGTACGATGGTTTATCAGGGTGACCTGTCTGTGGGTAATTTTGGATATACCTACAATTTGAAACCTTCCATCGGAATCTGGGCTGCTAAATCCATCGATGATTATTTTTCTTTACGATATAGTTTGTTAAGAGGAGATATCGGTGCAGATGAATCCGCATATACAACACCAGACTGGAGAAGGCACAGGAATTTTAAATTTAATTCGTCGGTAACAGAATTCTCTGCCTCCTTTGTCTGGGATCTTTTTGGAAAAACTTACAGAGAGGGCATGCGAAGATTCTCGCCTTATTTCTTTGCGGGTGCAGGTTTGAGTATTTTAAATGTAAAACGTGACTGGAGCCGATTTGATACGACTTATTTTAATTCAAAATCTGCAGCATCTGAGGGATTGGGAATTGATAGTACACATAAAACACCATGGATAATTCCCGTGATTCCCGTAGGCGCCGGAATAAGATATATGATCAATAACCATTTTTTCCTGAATGCAGAAGCCTCCTACAGGATTACGATGTCTGATGAAATTGACGGTTTCAAATATTCCGGCAACCCTCAAAGAAATGATCATTATTATGGAGTTTCTATTGGCCTCAGTTACCGGTTTGGCGGTAACCGAACAGACTGTCCTAAAATGTAGTTTATAAATCAAAGGAGTTAACCGACGGTCATTTCAATATTTTTTATATATTGAAGAAATTCAATCTGAAAAGTAAGTGAAAAAATATTTTGCCTTAAAATTAATTCCTCCACGCGCAACTTTCGGCCAGGACATGACGCAGGATGAAAGAAATATTATGATCCAACACAGCGCTTTCTGGAAATCTTTTATGAATGAGGGATCTGTTGTTGTATTCGGACCCGTTCTCGATCCCAATGGTGTTTATGGATTGGGTATCATATGCGTTGACAATGAAGAACAGGTAAAAGATTTTATTTCAAAAGATCCCGCAAATGGACTGAACCGGTATGAATATTATCCGATGTTGGCCGTTGTTCCGGAAAATAAATCATCCTTATAAAAATAAAAGCCGGCTATCGGCCGGCTTTTATTAATCACCAAACAGCTATTCGTTCACTTTTCGGTTTGTACATTTTGTCCCCTTCTTTCACATTGAAAGCCTCGTACCAGGCATCAAGATTACTAACTGGTCCGTTGGCACGATAAAGACCGGGAGAATGGGGATCCGTAAGGATGGAATTTGCAGCCATTTCAGGAAGAATATTATTTCTCCATACCTGCGCCCAGTTTATAAAAAATCGCTGGGTAGGTGTAAAGCCATCAATTTTTTTTCCTTCTTTAAACTGTTGTGTTTTTGTAAACGCTTCATAGGCGATGGTCAATCCACCCAGGTCGGCCAGATTTTCCCCGAGTGTTAATTTTCCATTTACGTGCAAGGTATCCAGCACGGTAAATCCATTGTATTGCGTTACTACCTGATTGGCTCTTTTATCAAAACTGGCCGCATCGTCTTTTGTCCACCAGTCTTTCAGATTTCCATCGGCAGCATATTTGCGACCTTCGTCATCAAATCCATGCGTCATTTCATGTCCGATCACCGCT
>DATHPV010000197.1:0-5598 GCA_035483495.1 Puia sp. | reverse complement strand
TTACGAGCGGAGAATATATAATGAATGGATTCACACAGGTTACATATACTCTCATAGAGCTTATACCCGCTTTACTCAGCATTTTTGAAGGAAGAGTGTATCCTAAATTTATGCTGCGCATTTTAATAAACGATCCATCCTGATAGCCGAGCGTGGATGCATAAATAAATTTGTCAGCGCTGGCATCAGGTCTTGGAAATCCGTTTGTTGAATTTGTAGGAGTCCAGTAATTCGTTTTTATCTGATTGTTTCTGCTGTTATTAAAAAAGTCAAATCCATATTGACCTCCATCAGAAGTGATATAAGGCACATCCACCATCTGACCCATCCTTGCATATATAACAACCGATAAGTCAAAATTCTTATAAACAAATCTGTTGGTCATCCCGCCAATCCATTTGGGTTGATAGTTTCCAAGAATTACTGCATCGCTGGCATTTATCTTTCCGTCACCATTCTGATCCTGCACCCTGATCTGTCCGGGTAACTGACCAAAAGTAGCCGCTTCAGCAATGTCCTTGGATTGCCAGATGCCGATTTTCTTTACGTCATAAATGACCGTGATGGGCTGGCCCACAAACCATCCATTGCCTATATCCTGTTTTAGTGTCGGATTTTGCAGTTGTACGATTTGATTTCTGTCTACAGAAAAATTGATGTCGGTTGACCAGGTGAATCCACTGGGAGATTGGATATTTATTGAGCTTATACTGATTTCATATCCATATCCCTTTGTTTTACCTGCATTCACAATGGTACTTCCTGCACCATTACTTGCAGGCAGACTTTCCTGCAACAGGATATTGTCTGTGTTTTGCCAATACAAATCAACTGTACCTGTAATTCGGTTTTTAAGAATTCCGAAATCTAATCCGATATCTGTTTCAGCAGTAGACTGCCATTTTAAATTCTGATTGGCAAGACTGGTTACGAGATAACCGATATTTTGCCCCGCAGTGCCGGGCCCGAAATTATATGCATTGGTACTAAGCGCACCCAACGTAGAATATGGATTGATTCCCTGGTTGGATGTGATTCCCCATCCGCCTCTCAATTTCAAACTGTTTACCCAGGACGCTTTATCCATAAATTTTTCATTGGCAATATTCCAGCCCAGAGCAAATGCAGGATAAGTATAATATTGATTGCCGGACGACAACACGGAAGATCCATCCGTTCTTACCGTAGCTGTTAATAGAAACCGGTTTTCAAATGCATAATTTAATCGGGCCATATAAGAGATAAGTCCTCTCTCGGAATACATCCATGGGTTGGCGGTAGCAGTAGATGCATTTACCTGCGAAGCCAGACTTAGATTATAATTCTGGATATAATCGGCAGGTATGCCGGTTCCATATATTCCACTTCCCTGGTTATGATCTTTTTGAACACTAAACAATCCAGTGAAATTTAACTTGTGTTTTTCTGCAAATGTTTTTTCATACGTGAGTACGTTTTCAATGGTGTATGTATACGCTTCAGCATTCCCAACAGATTCGCTTGCAGAAGAAAGCGACGTACTCGAATTATAAAAAGTATTAGGACCCAAATAGGTTCCCGATTGATCCTGACTGTAATCCAGTCCCACATTGAGTCTGTACTTTAAACCCGCTATAATATTCCACTGTCCGTACAAGCTGTTAAAAGTCCTGAGTCTTCGGTCGTTATTTACTATGGCACCTGAATTATATTTTATGGAAAGTGGATTTACGGTCGATCCGTCTATTGAACCCGCCTGAGGCAATTGGTTTATCGACCCATCACTGTTATAAGGCGAAACCAATGGACTCATTCTGATAAGACCCCCAATCGGATTTCCGCCAAAGTCGGTATAAGTCAGGGAATTCATCATGTTGATACCGACAAACAGGTGACTGTTTATCTGATGATCCAGGGTAACTCTTAGTGCGTATCTTGTAAAGTCCTGTCCGGGAATAACACCGATCTCTTTATAATAACTACCACCAAAAGAATATTGTGTTCTGTCATTGCCACCGTTTATGCTCAAATTCTGATTGGTGACCTGACCCGTTTGATATATTAATTTTTGCCAGTCTGTGGAAGTTCCGTTTGCAAGTCCCGCCTGTTCTGCAGTCGTTAATGCATAAGCATTTGTTCCCGGATTGATACTGTTACCGGCAGCAGCTTCTGTTTTGAGTGCAGCATATTGGGGGCCATTGAATACAGGATATTCACCAGTTGCATTGGAGAATCCATAATATCCATTGTAACTCGTAACAGACTTACCCGATTTGTTTCCTCTTTTGGTTGTTATCAGGATGACACCGCCTGAGCCTCTTGAACCGTAGATAACTGTTGCGGATGCATCTTTTAAGATATCGAGTGTAGCAATGTCGTCAGGATTGATGTCGTTGATGGAGCCACCATAAGGAATTCCATCTAAAACTATAAGTGGAGCATTCAACTGATCATTACTTGCAGCTGTCTGTGCAGGATTATATGGAACTGCTTCCGGTGCCAGCGAGCGATTTCCCCTGATTCTTATTTGTCCGGTCGCGCCGGGATTGGAATTATTACTGACTATATCTACTCCCGCTGTTCGGCCTTTTAATTCCGTAACAAAGTTAGCAGTCGGTACTTCCTGCAAAGTAGATGCACTAACCGTTGCGATCGCGCCTGTTACATCACTTCTTTTCTGGGTACCATAACCTACTACTATGACCTGGCTCAATGAATTCGGAGTGGGACTCAAACCTACATCTATAGAAGTTCTGTTATCAATACGTATTTCGGCCGTTGTAAATCCTACGTATGAAAAAACAAGGGTGCCGTTGGAAGGTGCCGTTATTGCATAGTTTCCATTGTCATCACTGGTTACTCCCGCTGCAGAACCCTTCACGATGACCGAAGCTTTTGCAACGGGCAGTCCGACTTCACTTACTATCCTTCCGGTAATATGAATATCCTTCTGCGCAAAAACGGAAGAAACCGGCATGAATGAAATGAAAACCGGTAAAAATATTATAGAGAAAAACTTAAAAAACCCCCTGGTTATGTTTAATACTCCGGGTGAGTACGTCAGCTTGGCAATTCTCATAAACTATCATTTTATTAATTACAGTAGTAGGTTTAATCGCAGTTCTTATTATCGTAAGTTTTTTTTCAGGTCATATCATTGAGTATTAATGGCGTTTGAAAAAGTTCCGGCGTCACCGGCCGGTTTAATGAAGAATGACAGTATTTTTTCTGGCTGAAATAAAAAAAACTATTCGAAAAGGAGGAGTAACGAAGGTATTCTGCAAAACGAAAGGCGCCTAAAAGCCTTGCTGGAGCTGGTTTTGGTTGCATATAATCAATCGTTAGTTAGAAAAAAAACAAAGGCCTGTTTCTGAATTCCGATACTAATGTAAGGTAATTTATCAAAAATGCAACCGATTGCAATTTATTTTGAAAAATATATTTACATTAGCTTTAGGAAACGCTATGTAACCGATTGTATGAATAAAGAAAAGGACATTACCATCTACGACCTGGCCCGGAAACTTAATATATCCAGTGCAACTGTAAGCAGAGCGTTGAAAGATGATCCGGTAGTTAATAAAAAAACACGAAAAAAAATAGCTGACCTGGCAGAAGAAATGGGTTATCGTTCCAATCATTTTGCCAGAAATCTCCGCAATCAGACAACCCAGACAATCGGCGTTATAGTACCCCGCCTCAACAGTTACTTTATGTCTACGGTAATTGCGGGTATTGAAAATGTTGTGAACACGGAAGGATATAACCTGATTATTTCCCAATCATCCGAGTCCGTGCAGAAAGAAAAATCAAGTGCATCTACCATGTTCAAAAACCGCGTGGACGGGCTCCTCGTTTCACTGGCTTACGATACGAGCGACATCACTCATTTTGAACCATTCTTTAAAAAAAATGTCCCTCTTCTCTTTTTTGATCGTGTTACTCATTATAAGAACTGTTCAAATATTCTGATTGATAACAGGAAAGCCGGCTATGAAGCCACTGCGCATCTGATCTCGCAGGGTCGCAAAAAAATTGTTCATATCACAGCAACTCCAAAAAGAAATGTATATATAGACCGCCTGCAGGGATACAGGCAGGCACTTGCCGACCACTCCATTAGGTTCAGGGAAGAATATCTCATCATTGATAACCTCAGTCAGGAAGCGGGTTCCCGGGCTGCAGAAATACTTTTGAAGATGCATCCACGGCCTGACGCTGTATTTGTGGCGAACGACAATTGCGCCGTGGGTTGCATGATGGCTCTCAAACAGGCGGGCATCCGGATTCCTGAGGATATCGCTTTTGTCGGATTTAATAATGACCCTGTATCCAAAGTAATAGAACCCAATTTAACAACGATAAACTACCCGGGATATGAAATGGGACAGGTGGCTGCACATAACTTAATAAATCATTTAAACGGTTCATCCATAATTAAAACTGCAAATACTATTCTTTTGCATTCGGAATTAATTATCCGCGCTTCCTCTGCGCGAATAAAAAATATATCAGGCTAGCAATTTGAATTTATTAAATTACAATTGCTTACAATTGTCCCTCTGACACATAATATTTAATTCCTAACATCAAAAAGCCAGCTGCGTTAATGAAAATAACCAACACAAATAAAATAGCTATAGTCACCGGAGGCGGGTCGGGAATAGGTTATGCTATCGCGGAAAAATTTGTGAGTTGTGAAATTCTTACAATAATAATAGGCCGGAACCAACAGAAACTTTTGAAGGCAAAAGAAAAACTGGGAGATTTATGCGTCCCCATACCCTTCGACTTAACCAATCTGAAATCCATTCCTGGCATGGTAAAACAGATTGTAGAAAAATATGGCAACGTTGATATCCTGGTAAACAATGCAGGTATCAATTTGAAGAAAGAATTTACAAAAGTGAGTGATGAAGAATTTCATCAGATTATCTTAACTAATGTCAGTTCCATATTTTCATTATCGAGGGAGGTTGTAAAATATATGATCAAAAAAGGGAAAGGCAGTATTATCAATATCAGTTCAATGGCTTCTCAGTACGGCCTTCCAAATGTAATTGCATATACCGCTTCCAAATCAGCCATTGAAGGAATGACCAGGGCAATGGCTGTTGAGTTGTCGCCCAAAGGCATACTGATAAATTGTATAGCCCCGGGTTTTATCGCTACGGATATGTCGGGAAAAGCATTCGACGGCGACCAGGAAAGAAAAAAGAAAGTTCTTTCGCGGACACCGCTGGGTAAATTGGGCAGTCCCTCAGATGTTGCTGAAGCAGCTTATTTCCTTTCATCCGACAAGGCCGGTTTTTTAACGGGAACCGTTCTTCCTGTAGACGGAGGGAATTCCGTGGGTTTCTAATTTCTTATAATCTTTCCCGAATGAAAGAGAAATTATTTCCGGCGTTTTTTATATGTTTTATTTCAATAAAACTTTTTTCGCAGGATATAATAGTTCAGGAGAAACAGGCTTCCGGATATTTTCCTCTTGTCAGCAACTCAGGCACTTCCATTATTTACATTGACCCCAAAGATTACTGGCTGGTTCATAAAGCGGCGGAATTGCTTCAGCAGGATCTGTTGATGCTCACTGAAAAAAAAGCAGAGATCGTTTTTACG
>DATHPV010000196.1:0-3882 GCA_035483495.1 Puia sp. | reverse complement strand
GAGGTCAATATCCAGATCTTTTGTTTGGCCTCTGAGTTTTATAGAACCACTCCCTGAAATCCCCGAAGTAATTTTTGGTGCGTCAACTTCCATTTGTATGTCGCCGGCGCCGCTTGCCTGCAGGTTAAGCTCTCCAGAACTCGTAATCTTGTTCTGACCTATAATATCGCTTGATCCTGAAACTTCTATGCTTTTATAAGTAGGTGAGCTCACATAAACATTAAGGTCGCCTGTGGGCATGAGGTGAACACCGTCTCTCGTCCTTATCCTGACTCTGTCCCCATCCTGAGTTACTTCTATATAGGAAAGAAGATTCTCATCACCTTCGATTTTTACTGGCCTGGTATCACCCTGTGTCACTATTAACTTCACATCTCCGTCCGCTTCTACCTCAGTAAACGGAGATATGGATTTCTCCACAGTTTTAATGTTTCCATTTCCATGAATGCGTTTACCCATAAAACGACACGAAGTAAAACCTAGAAGTACAATCAGCGAAAGGAGAAATAACTTCTTCATGAGCGGTTTTTAATGCGAAAAGTTCGGTTTTTTCTGATGGTAAGAAAAAAATATTTCGTGTATGACGCTCTTTCACAGGAAAAGGTTACAAATGTTATCTTTGCCACTCCATGAATGAAAAGATTCTAATTCTCGATTTTGGTTCCCAGTATACCCAATTGATAGCCCGTTCAGTACGCGAAGCAAATGTATATTGCGAAATTATACCCTTTCATCAGAAATTCGTGCCGGACCCTACCCTGAAGGGTATTATTTTATCGGGCTCACCTTTTTCAGTAAATGACTCAAAAGCTCCCGAAGTGGATGTGAAAGCTTTACACAGATCTCTCCCTATTCTGGGAATCTGTTATGGCGCTCAGCTTACGGCAAAGGAATTCGGAGGTAAGGTTGCAAATAGTAACAAACGCGAATATGGGCGGGCGCTCATGAGTATCGTGAAAGAAGATGCTTTGATGCACAGTGTAAATGATTTATCGCAGGTTTGGATGAGTCATGCTGATACAATTCTCGAATTGCCCGCCGGTTTTGATGTAATCGCAAAAACCGACTCCATTCCGTATGCAGCATTCAGGAATAACGGAGAAGGTTTTCCCTTGTATTGTTTGCAGTTTCATCCTGAGGTATATCATTCAACGGAAGGAAAGAAGATTCTCAGAAATTTTTTGGTCGATATATGTGGATGTAGCCAGGATTGGACTGCAGCACATTTCGTGAATGACACGATCACTGCTCTTAAAAAAACCATTGGTAACAAGAAGGTGATTATGGCGCTGAGTGGTGGGGTGGATTCCACTGTAGCTGCAACTTTAATTAATCGGGCTATTGGGAAAAATCTTTTTGGTTTTTTTATCGACAATGGGGTTTTAAGGAAGGATGAATACCAGCAGGTATTGAATACCTATAAGAAAATCGGACTGAACGTAAAAGGTGTGGATGCAAAAAAGCAGTTTTACAAAAAGTTGAAAGGGATAACCGATCCGGAGCAAAAACGTAAAACGATCGGCAAACAGTTTATTAAAATATTTTCGGAAGAAGCAAAAAAGAAAAAAGGAATCGACTTGCTGGGTCAGGGAACCATATATCCAGATGTGATAGAAAGCATTTCGGTACACGGACCTTCGCAGACTATTAAATCTCATCATAATGTGGGGGGACTGCCAAAGAAAATGAAGCTGAGTTTGATAGAACCACTTCGTTTCCTGTTCAAGGATGAAGTAAGGCGTGTGGGCAAAGAACTGGGCATACCTGACGAGCTTTTGCAAAGACATCCTTTTCCCGGACCGGGGCTCGCTATAAGAATATTGGGTGAAGTAAATCAGAAAAAAGTTTCGTTGCTACAGAAAGCAGATCAGATATTTATTCAGGCTCTTAAAGATCAAAATCTTTACGGGTCCATATGGCAGGCAGGCGTTATATTATTACCCGTCAAAAGTGTGGGTGTAATGGGAGACGAACGTACTTACGAATTTACAGCTGCCTTACGTGCGGTAACCTCGGTAGATGGCATGACCGCTGATTGGGCACATCTCCCACATGATTTCCTGTCTCAGGTATCTAGTGATATAATAAATCAGGTAAAAGGGATAAACCGGGTTGTATATGACATCAGCAGTAAACCGCCAGCTACCATAGAATGGGAATAAATTACTTATGAAAATCACTTCGGCGATTGTTTTGATATTTTTTGTTTTTAGTACAAATGTGAATCGGACATTTGCACAATCAGGCGATAGCACCAAATATCATATCGCTGTATTTCTTCCCTTGTATCTTGACTCAGCCTTTGATGCTGCTGGTAACTATCGTTTTGATCAGAATTTTCCAAAGTATTTCAACCCGGGCCTTGAATTTTATGAGGGTCTTCAGTTAGCAATGGATTCTCTTAGAAAGACGGGAGCTTCTCTGGACCTGACTGTTTACGATACCCGAAGTTCATCTAAATCAATACAACAGATAATAGAAGACACGGCTTTTTCTAAAATACAGTTGATGTTAGGTGACGTGAATGCAACTGAACTGCGTTTACTCGCCAATGCAGCCAGAAGCATGAATATCCCTTTTATCAATGTAAATTTCCCCAACGATGGTGGTGTTACAAATAATCCTGAATTTGTAATCTTAAATACCACACTGCATGCCCATTGTGAGGCTATTTACAAATTTATTCAACGCAACTGGGCCACCTCCAATATTCTTTACCTCAGAAAGGCAGGTACTCAGGAAGATCGGTTACACAATGATTTTGCAGAAATAGAGAAAAATACTTCGTCCGTTCCTCTGAAAATGAAATATGTTAATGTGGACAATAATGTGGATCCGCGTAGCCTGATACCACTTATGGATAGCAATTTGAAAACTGTAGTTCTGGTAGGAAGCCTGGACGAAAATTTTGGAAAAGCTGTTTGCGCCAAGCTGGCGCCCCTGAGCAAAACATACCCCATGAAGGTCCTTGGAATGCCGACTTGGGATGCAGTTACTGATTTCAACACCCCTGCATATGCGGATCTTGAGATTTATTACACAACTCCGTTTTATGTCAATCCTGCAGATAGTCTTGTGATCGCCATTCAGCAGTATTTTAAAACACGTTTTTATTCTCGTCCGTCGGATATGGTATACCGGGGATACGAAACTCTTCTTCATTTTGGTCAGATTTTGGCGGCGAACAGGGGGCGTATTGATGGAAGTATTGGAATGAGAAAATTTAAAATATTCAACGACTTTGATATCCAACCCGTATTTACAAATAGAGAAAGCGGAAATCAAACATCGGGAGCAATTACCCTTCAATATCTCGAAAATAAAAAACTCTATTACGTTAAGAAAGTGAATGGCAATGTTGTTGCAGTGTACTAGATATTGTTTTTAGCATAACCTCCAATGAATCTGTTGAATTTTAATGATAAAGGCATTTACTGCCAACAAGGTGATTTTTATATCGATCCCTGGAAACCTGTAGAACGGGCAGTTATTACACATGCCCATAGTGACCATGCAAGACCGGGGAACGCATCTTATCTATGTCATCATTTTACCAAACCTTTATTGCAACTTCGGCTGGGAGAAATATCTGTACAATCGGTTGGCTGGAATGAACCGGTTTTTATAAACGGAGTCAAAGTATCTCTCCATCCGGCAGGCCATATAATCGGTTCATCCCAAATTCGGGTTGAATATCAGGGTTCAGTTTGGGTGGTGAGTGGAGACTATAAAACAGAGAACGATGGTATTAGTGGTGAACTGGAAATTGTTCCTTGCGATGTTTTCATCACAGAATCTACATTCGGCCTGCCAATATATGAGTGGAAAGAGCAACAGGAATTGTCATATGATATACAAAATTGGATTTTATCTAACAGAGAT
>DATHPV010000195.1:0-5178 GCA_035483495.1 Puia sp. | reverse complement strand
AGGGTTCACTGTTCAGATAATCAACATTCACATCATCGGCCTGAAAACTGCACACATGACGCGAACTGCGTTCTGTTTTAACGCCCATCTCCTGCAGGACTTCAATCAGCAGGTTGACATCAAGGATGTCGGGAATATTTGAAATAGTAATTTTGCCTTTGGATAATAAAACAGCGCTAATCACCTGCAGTGCTTCGTTTTTTGCCCCCTGGGGAACGATGTCACCTTTCAACCGTTTACCACCCGTAACTTCAAAGGCATTCATTCAATATCTTTTCTTTTTGAATTTACCTCCGCGATCGTTATTCCGGTTATTGTTGTTGTTATTGCGCTGAAATTTCTGATTACGTTTGTTGCGATCATATCCGTAGCCACCACTTCTTTCCCGATTTTCATTAGGTCTGAAACTACGAACAAAAGGAGTATTGGTAAATTCGAGCTGCCCATTGGTTATGGCACTTAATTCTCCCTGAATGGCATCATCATGAACCGTTTCCTTATGCCAGTTATTATAAGCCAGCTTCATATAATAAGCCACCGCATTTGCAAAACCGTTTTTCTTTTCCGGATTTTCTTCTGCCAGTGCTTTATCAATAATCAATTCCAGATTTTTCCCTAAATGCGCGTGCTTCGGATACCTTTTCGGATAAGGTAACGGATCAGATTTCAGTTTCAGAGTTTCTGCCGTTGGTATGGGATAGGGAGATGAAACTTCCAGTTTGAAATCAGATATCAGGAATAGATGATCCCATAATTTATGTCTGAAATCTTCAACATTTTTCAGGTGAGGATTCAGAAATCCCATCAATTCAATCACTACTGCTGCATTTTTTTCGCGCACCACGGGGTCTTCAATTGTCAGCAGGTATTCAATCATCCGCTGGATGTGACGGCCGTATTCACGCATAATCAGATGATTACGCGTTGTATTGTATTCCATTATGTAGTATTTATGCCAGACAAACCTACGGAAAAAAATCAGTTCACAATAACCTTAGTCAGGAACTGCTTGTTACTGCCCTGATTCAATGCCCTCAGAAAGTAAATTCCACTGGCTGGTTTTACAGAAAGATTCATATTAGTCATATAACTTCCTGCAAGCTGTACCTGTTTCCTTTCAATAATCTGGCCAGTTGTATTCACCAACTCGAGACTGAAATTTCCGGTTTGCTGTTCATCAAACTGAACCTGTATATTTTGATTCACAGGGTTGGGATAAATCTGAATCCCCGGCTTTAGGTCTGCCTGTTGCAGATTTATGGCTTTGATAATCGAATAGATTACATTTCCCTGCGGGTCAATCCTCTTGATCCGGAAGTATATTTCTCCCACATCAGTTTGAGAAGTGTTGTATTGATACTGGAATTGTGCAACAGAACCCGTTGGAGCAGATCCAGCCGGGACTGTTCCTGCTGATTGCCAACTTTCGTTGTCTTTGCTGTATTCAACTTCATATATTATACCATTTTGATCTATGGAACCGAGCCATTGTAGTGAAACCATTCCATTCTGTTTATAAGCCGAAAAATTGCTGATGGCTGTTCCAAGTGGAACGGTCGGACACCAGTAATAGGTCAGGTGCATGATGCCACCAATTACGGTGGTTACTGAAGATTTATAATTGGAACCACCCTGAATTGTTATCATACCACCGTTTACGTCGTATGTAAAATTCACCGTCCCCGTTCCAAGATAAGCTGCATTACCTCCTGCGGAACCAAAACCATTTGGATTGGTAATAATATTTTCCGGACCATATGTAATGGAATCCGTTGGTACGACTCCAAAGGGATCCAGCGTGTCAATTCCGTGTGTTGCAGAATAAATGTTACTGATAGAAATGCCGGGACCGGTTACCTGATTTACCAGTGTTAACTGAAAAAGAAAGGCAGTTCTTAGTGGTCCCGTATTCAGAGCACCGGTAACCGAAGAGCCGGTAAGTGTGTCATATAATGAAACACATGCCAGATTTCCTACAGAAGGATTGAACTGCTGAAATCCAAAAGTCAGCGTACTTGTAGTTGTCGGAGATATGGTTATGGTTTGATCTATGGCTGTTGCCGGAAGTCCACCGCTACATAAACATTGTGCGTATATGGATGACTGATAGAAAAATTGCAGGCATGCTAAAAGCATGAAACCCTTCAAGTAAAGATTTTTCATAGTACGGATTTTGATGACGGATGACGGATGACGGAAAACTTACTACTGTAAATTTATCTAATAACAAACTGGATTCACAGCGCGTAACTACTTAAAGGCATGCTTCGTAATTTCCGCAACTTTATTCCATTGGATTTTGGAGGGTACCAACCGTTTTTTACCTTTAACTTTGCCCCCGAACGCCTAAGGCCTAAAGCTTAAAGCCCAAAGCTTAGAATGTTGGTACTTAGAGCTTTATGTTTTCACAAAACCGAAATTTATTTTTAAATGAATGACTCTGCGATACATATACAGGTAGGCCTGGATAATGATAAAGTGCCTCAGGACATCACCTGGAGTGCCCCTGATAGTTCAGCTGAAAATACAAGAAAAGCCAAGGCCTTTTTACTTTCCCTTTGGGATGGGGCTGATAAGACTTCCCTGCGTATTGACCTGTGGACAAAGGATATGATGATTGACGAAATGGAAGATTTCTTTTATCAGACACTGATGACTATGGCCGATACTTACCAGAGGGCTACACGTCACGATGACCTGGCTATCGAGATCAAAAATTTCGCCCGAAATATTTATCAGAAGTCAAGAGCAAAACAACTTAAAGAGAACAAATTATAACTCTCCAATATGAGCCTCGAACAAAAAGTAATGACCGACCTGAAGACCGCCATGCTTGCCAAAGATGAAAAGGCATTACGATCTTTACGCGCTATTAAAGCTGCAATATTATTAGCCAAAACTTCCGAAGGTGCAGGAGGAGATTTGAAAGAGGAAGATGAAGTAAAACTTCTTCAGAAACTTCTTAAGTCAAGAAAAGATTCACTCGAAATATACAGAGCACAGAACCGGGCCGATCTGGCTGTGAAGGAAGAAGAAGAAATTGCCATCATCGAAAAATTTCTTCCTGCACAGATGAGTCAGGAAGAATTGAAGACAGTTCTTCAAAAGATTATAGCCGATACTGGTGCCAGTTCACCCGCTGATATGGGCAAAGTAATGGGAGTAGCGACAAAACAACTCGCTGGAAAGATAGACGGTAAGAGCATCAGCACAACCGTAAAGGAGCTCCTGGCTAAATAATTTAAAATCTTAAGACATTTCCCGCAGGTAAGATCATTTTAGACTCAGACCTTGCCTAATGAGCCTATTTTTTGTTGATTTTTTCCTCTTGAGCCTATTATTTGAGGGTTTTAATCATTTTGAGCCTATTATCTGGCGATTTTGGTATACCTGAGCCTATTAATTACAGATTTCGGTATTTTTTTGAGCCTATTTTCAATTACGTCAAAATAGCCCAAGTGAGTTTATTTTGTCAAGTTTATGCTCCCTTTTGCGCGTATTGAAGTGATATAATTTGATAGATATATCTGTCACCCTGATTTGAAAACTTATTTCAAAACATTGATTTCCAGATTAGTTTCAGTATTTTCAATTTAATTGCCCGGCTAACTTATTTTGGACCGATATTTGGACAACTATTATATTGCTTTCCCGCTCTTCTCTTTTCAATTCCCATAACATAAAAAACTTCCTTCGTTAAACCTGCGTAAAACTTGCGTATATCCTGCGAATATATATCGCTTACTATATAACGCTATCCCGGTTGGCCATAGTCAAAACAACCCCGAGTCTTATACTTGTATAAATCTGTCCGGAGAATTTAATTCTGCATAACGGGTAAATCGATCCTGGTTGGGTATTGAGGTGAGAAGTAGATGGTTTGGGTAGCTTTAATGAAATCAGTGTCCTTCGCTTCAAAAATATTGGGAATAAATTTCTGGGGGTTTCGATCGATCATCGGGAACCAGCTACTCTGAACCTGGATCATAATCTTATGACCCTTACGAAACATATGGTTTACCTGGTGCAGGCCTATAATATATTCTTCAGGTTTGCCTGGAATAATCGCTTCCGGTTTTGAAAAACTCTTCCTGAATTTGCCGCGAAATACTTCCATTGTAACGGGCAATTGATAATCGCTCATCTTAAAATTCACCGGATCCCAATTGGGATATACATCTATAAGTTTCACGATCCAGTCAGCATCCGTGCCGGTGGTGGAAGCGAATAAATGTGCATTGACGGCTCCTGTTATTACCAAATCTTCTTTCAGGGAATCTGTAGTGAAACTGATTACATCCGGGCGGGTATAAGCAAATCTCTGATCCTCCACCTGCCAGGTGCGCCAGCGACTTCCCCTTCCATAAGTTTCTTCAATTGGCAAAGTCCTGTAGGGAACAGGTTTTTGCGGATCACTTACGTAAGAGACAGAGCCTTCTGTAACCGGTTTGGAAAAAACCGCTTTGGATGAAGACGATGCATACAAAAATTGTATGGTGGCTTCGCTCGGAGGCCAGCTCGTATAAGTTTTCCAAATATTTGAGCCGGTTTGAAATGTATATGCCTCATCAAATTTCCCATCTCCGATTCCCTTCAGATAATAATCGAACCATTTTTTCTGAAGGATTCTGAAATCCTCTCCTGTATTTCTTCCCAATGCAATCATTCCAATACTGTCACCCACACTTCTTCCCCACTGACCATGAAACCAGGGACCAAGTACAATATGATTTAAATTCTGATCATCCGACTTTTCCATATGGGCATACATCAACTGTGGCCCATTCAGGTCTTCCTGATCATAATAACCACCTACATTCAGTTGTGGTATTTCTGCTTTTTTTACATAAGAGAGTGTCGAGTTTTTTTGCCAGAAACTATCGTAGTCAGGATGTTTTACAAAATTATTCCAGGTAGGAATTCTGTCGTGAAAATATTTTTCGTTTACATTTTTTAAACTACCAAGCTTCAGGTACCAGTTAAAAAGATCATAGGCCGGGAAAGGAAAACTGCTGTCCGTTGTTTTATCAAACTCCACTTCATAAGTATATTCAAAACCATAACTGAGACGAAAAGCTCCGTTGTGATGAAAATCGTCTCCGAGAAAAAGATCTCCCATACAGGCCTGTTCAGACGAGGCTTTGAGCGCAGGATGTGGATCTACCGCTCCAACCAAGG
>DATHPV010000194.1:0-2177 GCA_035483495.1 Puia sp. | reverse complement strand
TTCTTGTCTCCGCCACCTTTACTTGCAAATGCTAGTGCCGTTGCAGCCAATAGCATAAGACATACTGCTGTTAATCGCAGTGAAGCTGTCAGAGATGGTTTATAATTAAGAATAGACATCGGGTCAAAGATATGATAAATTTTGAGTATTTTTTAACCTAATTCTGAGCCATTTACTGTTATTTTAACACATTCTATGCCTGTTTTGTGGAAAACCCCCTTATATTTCCGTTGGTACGTAGAGTTTATGGCCCGCGTTGCCTGTCATAATTAATTTGTGGCTAATGGATTATGAACTAATTTAGTATAACCACCATAAATGAAAGAAAATCCATACCAACCCGAGCAGGAAGAGATTAAGGAGCTTTTGAAACAGTACAGTGCACTAAAAAATGGTCGTAAACACAGTTTTCTCGATGAAGATTGTTTCGAGAAAATCATTGACTACTACGACGGGAAGGAAGAATTGACACATGCCCTCGAAGCCGTTGAAATCGGGGTTGAACAGTATCCTTTTTCATCTATTCTCCATATTCGCAAAGCAGATCTGCTTATAGCGACCAGAAAATACAAAGAAGCCCTTCAGGTGCTTGAAAAAGCGGAATTGCTGGATTCTAACGATATCAATTTATACATACTGAAAACGGACGTTTATCTGGCGTTGGATCAACAGGAAAAGGCAGTGGTTTTACTGCAGGAAGCCCTGCAACATTTTGAAGGTCGGGAGAGGATCGAACTTCTCTTTGAACTGGCTGACGTCTATGATGACTATGAGGAGTTTGACAAAATATTCGACTGCTTACGCTGGATCCTGGAGCAGGACTGCGAGAACGAAGAGGCTCTGTATAAAATTTGTTTCTGGACTGATTTTACCGGAAGAAATGAAGAAAGTATCAGGCTTCATCAAAATATTATCGAAGAAAATCCTTATTCCGAGCTTGCATGGTTCAATCTGGCAGCTGCCTATCAGGGCCTGAAATTGTATGAAAAAGCTGTTGACGCGTACAAATATGCGGTTGCTATAGATGAGAAATTTGACTATGCGTATCGGAACATGGGTGATGCTTTTATCAGGTTGCGCAAATACCGGGAAGCGATCGAGAGCCTGGAAAGAGTTTTGGAACTTTCAAAACCAGAAGATGTAATATATGAAGCCATTGGGCACTGTCATGACAAACAAAGACAATTTGCACAGGCTCGTTTTTACTATAGGAAAGCATCTCATCTTAATCAGGATGACAGCAAATTAATTTACAAAATCGCATGTACCTATCTCAACGAAGGTCAGTGGACAAATGCGGTTAAACAACTGGAATCAGCCATACGTATTCAGGGTAAACATCCGGAATATTATCTGGCATTGGGGGAATGCCAGATACAACTCCTGGAATTCAGGGATGCAATTCAGGCATTTGGAACCGTAGTGCGGCTGAGACAAAAAAATATTTCCGGATGGGAAGCACTCGTGCGCTGTTTATATTTAGCGGAAATGTATAAAGAAGCTCTTGAACAGGTACAACAGGCTATCCGCGTAATTGGTGAAAAGCCCTTGCTAACTTTTTATATGAGTGCCATTTATTTTGCAATGGGAAAATCCAAAGAAGGGTTAATTCATCTGGACAAAGCATTGGCGCACTCTCCGAAACTTTTAAAGAAAATGATTGCACTTAATCCTTCTCTTCTTCAATCGCAATCCATCGTAGATGTGATTGCCCGTTATCGAAAAAGATAAATCTTCCTTATTTTTGCGCCGCTCTAATTTTTAAACGAAATAATTGTCGATGAATTTTTCACTTAGTCAGTTGCCGGATAGAATCAAAAAACCCCGGAATCATGGAATCACTATGGTGATGGACAAGGGTTTGAGCATTGAAGAAACAAGAAACTTTTTGAGTGTTGCTGAACCATACGTAGATGTTGTCAAGTTGGGATTTGGAACTTCCTATGTGACGCCAAATCTGGATAAGAAGCTTGAAGTATACAGGTCGGCTAATATTCCGATTTATTTTGGCGGAACACTTTTTGAGGCTTTTTTGATACGTGGCCAGTTGGAAGATTATATCCGGATTTGCAAGGAATATGGTGTGGGTTACATAGAAGTGAGTGATGGTTCGGTAGATATTGATCATCAGGAAAAATGCAAAATCATTGAGCGACTCACCAAATTTGGTACCGTAC
>DATHPV010000193.1:0-6447 GCA_035483495.1 Puia sp. | reverse complement strand
AGTTTGTATGCTGAAGGAATGCCCGATAACAAAAAAAGAGTAGCCCTTTTATACGGACCGGTTGTGCTGGCTGGCCAGCTGGGTGAGAAAATGCCGGATCCCGTATATGGAACGCCGGTTCTGTTGACCGACAATTACTCTGTAACAGACTGGGCAAAACCGGTAGCGGATAAACCCCTGGTGTTCCAGCTCGAGAATGTCGGAAAACCTATGGATGTGCAATTGATACCCTTCTACAAAACCAATAGTCAGTACTACAATGTATACTGGGACTATTTCAACAATGCGGAATGGTTGAACAGACAGGCCGCATACGAAGCGCAGAGAAAACACGAACATGAGATTGAAGAACGCACCATTGACATTATGAGACTGGGGGAAATGCAGCCTGAAAGAGACCATCACTTAACTGCATCTGAGAATTCATATGTCGACGGCGCTCTGGGCAAAATGGGAAGGGAAGCGAGGAAAAACGGATTCTTTGCCTTTGACATGAAAGTGCAACCGGAAACAATGAATATATTACTGTGCGAATATTTAGGAGATGACAAAAACCGAACCTTTGATATATTAATTGATGGTCAGAAAATAGCAGAAGAAAACTTAAAGGGCAGCGAGACGGGAAAGTTTTTCGAAAAGGAATATCCTATTCCCAATGATCTGATAAGAGGAAAGACAATAGTTATTGTAAGAATTCAGGCCAACGATCATTCAACGGCTGGCAGGGTTTTCGGTTGCCGGATACTTAAGAGCGATAAAAACAATTTGAATTAGGTATACTGCACCCGCTTCGCCTCGGGCATATCTGCTTAACTTTATTTTATGCTGAATGGACATAACCTGATTGGAAATACAGAATCGGCAGAAGGCAATATCAGTCTGCAGGTTTTTAGTACGATTCAACAAATGAATCTGCCGGAGAAATTTATTGCGGCCACTGAAACGGAAGTGGAACAGGCTGTAGCAAAAGCGATAAAAGCATTTGAGATTTATAAAAATATTTCCCCGGAAATCAAGGCCATGTTTTTGGAAAACATCGCCGCAGAAATCGACAGTATCGGCGATGAATTGGTTGAAAGAACAAAATTGGAAACAGGCCTCACAGAACAAAGACTAACCGGCGAGCGGGGGAGAACAACCGGTCAATTGAAATTATTTGCCGCATTACTTCGGGAGGGATCATGGGTAGAAGCTGTAATAGATAAAGCGATTCCCGACAGAAAACCCCTGCCACGAAGTGATTTACGTAAAATGAATGTGCCCATCGGACCCGTAGTTGTATTTGGGGCAAGCAATTTTCCATTTGCTTTTTCAACAGCAGGAGGAGATACGGCATCCGCATTGGCTGCCGGAAACCCGGTGATAGTGAAAGCCCATGAATCTCATCTGGGCACAAATGAACTGATTGCAACAGCTATAAAAAAAGCTGCTGAGAAAACGAATATGCCCGACGGAGTTTTTTCATTCGTAATTGGAGATGGTATGCTGACAGGAATGCAGTTGGTTAAAAATCCGGGAGTAAAGGCAGTGGGGTTTACAGGTTCCTATCGTGGAGGAATGGCCATTTTTAAAGCAGCTGTTAATGAGCGGGAGTCACCCATTCCGGTATATGCTGAAATGAGCAGTATCAATCCGGTTCTGGTATTGCCATCAAAATTAAAAAAAGATCTGCCTTCGGTCGTAAACACATTGTCTGGCTCAATTACTTTGGGTGTAGGCCAGTTTTGTACGAACCCGGGATTGATATTTGTAATGGAAGATGAAACTTATGAAGAGTTTATTAAAAAACTAACGGAAGCACTGGCCTCTACACCGCCAGGTGTTATGCTGAATACCGGAATTTGTAAAAGTTATTACATAAACAGGCAGGTTGTTGCTTCGAAAACTGCTGTAAAAGTTTTATACCTGGGCGATAATTACAGTGAATCATTCAAAGGATCTGCCACCTTATTTGAGGTAGATGCAGAACATTTTATTTCCAATCCTGATTTACAGAATGAAATTTTCGGACCATCATCCCTTATTGTAAAATGCAGGGATAAATCCATTTTATTTCGTGCCGTTCAATCCCTGCACGGCCAGCTTACAGGAACAATTCTTGGAGACGAAAATGATTTGAAACAATTTTCAGATTCTGTCAATGCCATGCATGAAAAAGTGGGTCGCCTGATATTTAATGGAGTGCCCACCGGAGTTGAAGTGAATCATGCAATGGTTCATGGAGGACCTTTTCCTGCCACTACAGATCCACGAACTACTTCCGTAGGTGCCGATGCAATTAAAAGGTTTGTACGTCCTTTTTGTTATCAGGATTTTCCATCGGAATATTTGCCGGATGCTCTAAAAAATGAAAACCCCCTGCATATCATGCGCAAAGTAAATGGCATGTTTACAAGGGATCCAATTTAAATATGACCTCAAAAAAATTCTTTTGTATCGACGCTCATACCTGCGGAAATCCCGTTAGGCTTGTTGCTGCAGGGGGACCATTTCTTAACGGCAATTCGATGAGCGAAAAGCGCATGCATTTTATACGTGAATACGACTGGATCCGGAGAGGACTTATGTTTGAACCTCGGGGGCACGATATGATGAGCGGAAGTATTTTATATCCTCCGCACGATCCGGGCAATGATGTGGCGGTCCTGTTCATTGAAACGAGTGGATGCCTACCCATGTGTGGGCATGGCACCATTGGAACGATCACAATTGCCATTGAAGAAGGACTAATTAAACCTAAAACGCCGGGCTCGGTGCGGATGGAAGCGCCGGCAGGCCTTGTTTTGATAAAGTATACCGAAAAGTCTAACAAAGTAAAAACGGTTAAGCTTACAAATGTTCCCTCTTATCTGGCGAAAACTGAATTAACGGTCGATTGTCCTGAATTGGGTGAGCTCGTCGTCGATGTTTCTTATGGTGGCAATTATTATGCAATTGTAGATATTCAGAAAAATTTTAAAGGGATTGAACATTACGGTGTGGATAAATTAATTGGCTGGGCGAGAGAACTGCGAAAACGCATTAATGAAAAATATGAATTTGTACATCCTGAAAATCCAACCATCAACGGATGTTCCCATATATTATGGACGGGTGCAGTGCTCGACAAAACTTCCACAGCCCGCAATGCGGTTTTTTACGGCGACAAGGCGATCGACCGCAGCCCCTGTGGAACAGGCACTTCAGCCCGGATGGCTCAATGGTATGCAAAGGGAAAATTAAAACGGGGAGATGTCTTTATTCATGAAAGTATTATCGGATCGAAATTCACAGGTACCATTGAAGAAGAGACAACCGTTGCCGGTATACCTGCAATAAAACCCGGTATTGAAGGTTGGGCAAAAGTTTACGGCTACAATACAATTAGTATTGATGATGAAGATGATCCGTTTGCCTTTGGTTTCCAGGTATTATAAAAGTTTTTACAAACATGAAAGCAATAATAATTGGAGGAGGAATTATTGGTTTGTGTTCGGCTTACTATTTGCAGAAAACCGGATGGCAGGTTACAGTTATAGATGCTAATGATCTCTCCGACAATTGTTCCTATGGAAATGCTGGTATGATCGTACCCAGCCATTTTACACCACTGGCTTCTCCGGGAATCATCACGCAAGGCATTAAATGGATGTTTGATAGTAAGAGTCCTTTTTATATAAAACCTTCCTTTAGCTGGGATCTTCTGAAATGGGTGATCACATTCATCAGGCATTCCAATAATAAAAATGCAGAACATGCAGCGCCCTATCTGCGCGACCTGAGTTTATTTAGTTCTGCTCTTTATCAGGGACTTTCACAAGAGCCTGGATTTGATTTTGCCCTGGAACGGAAAGGCATTCTCATGTATTTTAAAACTGAAAAGTCGGCTGAAGAAGAACTACATCTGGCAGAAAAAGCAAGATCACTGGGACTGGATGCAGAGCCGCTTTCAAAAAAACAGATTCAGGTTTTAGAGCCTGATACAGAACTGGATGTGCTGGGCGCAGTGCATTATCACTGTGACGGACATCTGTATCCGAACAATCTGATGAAACAATTAATAAATAGCATTAAGGAAAACGGAGGGGAGATTCATGCGACTACGAATGTTGTGAAAATAGAGACTGATCAGGGAAAAATAAAATCAATTCATTCAACTACTGAAAAAATCGAAGGAGATATGTATGTCGTAGCCGGTGGTTGCTGGTTACCGAAACTTAGTAAAATGGCAGGAGTAAATATTCCACTCATGCCCGGCAAAGGATATTCCATCACGCAAAAAAATCCGGCAGTAAAATTAAATATCCCGGCAATACTCACGGAAGCCAGGGTTGCCATCACACCGATGAACGGATTTATGCGGTTTGGCGGAACTATGGAAATCGCTTCTGTAAATAACAGGATCAATATAAACCGGGTGAGGGGAATTATTGATTCCATACCCAACTATTTTCCAGGGATGACACAGGAGTTGCCTGCTGTGAAAGATATATGGTATGGATTTCGTCCCTGTTCTCCGGACGGGATGCCATATATCGGATTCAGTAAAAAGGTAAAGAACATGATTATTGCGGGAGGTCACTCAATGATGGGACTGGGGCTGGGTCCTGCGACGGGCAGGCTGGTGGCGGATCTCGCAAACGAAGCACCTCTTCCTTTAAAAATAGATGCTTTTAATCCGGAAAGATTTTCTTAAGTAATTAGTATAAAATGAATTTTAATTTATGAGAAATATCATCCTGTCTTTTCTCATTATACTTCCCGGAATGGCTGTTTCTCAACACAGGGACTATCCCATTCAGCCAGTAATTTTCACGCAGGTGCATGTGAACGATTCTTTCTGGCAACCCCGGATGCAAATCAATGCTGATGTAACGATCCCTTACATACTGGACATGTGCAGAAAACATGGACGAATAGATAATTTCCTGGCAGCTGCGGGAAAAAAGGAAAATAAACTCTGTTCAACATACCCGTTTGATGATACGGATATTTACAAATGGATTGAGGGCGCTTCCTACTCATTGCAAAATCAGCCGAATCCTGCACTGAAGAGATATCTCGATACTTTAATTTCCATTATCGCGGATGCACAGGAGCCAGATGGATATCTCTATACTTTTCGTACGATTAAACCCATCGTACCCCATGAATGGGTAGGAACCAAACGCTGGATACAGGATTCCGTTTTGAGTCATGAATTGTATGATGCTGGCCATTTGTACGAAGCGGCTTATGCTTATTATAATGCAACCGGGGAAAAAACCTTGCTGAATATCGCCCTGAAAAATGCAGATCTGCTGGTAAAAGATTTTGGATATGGCAAACTTGAAATTTATCCGGGACACCAGATCGTTGAAATCGGTCTTGTTAAATTATACCGGATAACCGGCAATAAAAAATATCTGGATCTCGCAAAGTTTTTCCTGGATGTGCGCGGACCTAACGGTCAGATTTATAACCAGGCGAATGAAAAGGTGATTGATCAACGGGAAGCTGAAGGACATGCGGTAAGAGCGGCTTACATGTACAGTGGCATGGCGGATGTAGCTGCCATGACCGGCGACACAAATTATTTACATGCCATCGATGCCATCTGGCAAGACGTCGTGAAGGACAAAATATATATAACCGGCGGCATTGGCGCTACCAACGATGGAGAAGCATTTGGGGAATCCTATGATTTGCCAAATATGAGCGCTTATGCTGAGACTTGTGCTGCAATTGCGAATGTTTACTGGAATAACAGAATGTTCCTGTTGCATGGAGATGCCAGGTACATCGACGTACTCGAGCGAACTTTGTACAATGGATTATTATCAGGCATTTCTCTGAGCGGGGATCATTTTTTTTATCCCAATCCCCTGGCTTCCGCGGGTCAGCATAACAGGAGTGGATGGTTTTCCTGCGCCTGCTGCATTTCCAATATGACCAGATTTCTTCCTTCTGTTCCCGGTTATGTATATGCGCAAAATAAAAACGACCTGTACGCAAATCTTTTTATGAGTAACCAGAGCGATATAAATCTGGAGTCAGGGAGGGTTCATATTGGCGAGACTACACGGTATCCATGGGACGGAAAAATAGAAATGCAAATCGATCCGGAGAAAACATTTGCGTTCACGTTGCGAATACGTATTCCGGGTTGGGCAGTTCAGCACCCGATTCCAGGTGATCTATATTATACAAATGACATCAATCTGCCGGTAACTTTGCTGGTGAATGGAAAACCAGCACCTCTGGTAGTTGAAAAAGGTTACGCGATTATAAGTCGGAGTTGGAAACGAGGTGATCTGATTTTATTGAATCTTCCCATGAAACCACAACGTATTTTGGCCAATTCAAATGTGAAGGCGGATGCGGGGCGTTTTGCGATACAAAATGGTCCGATAGTTTATTGTCTGGAAGGAGTCGATAATAAAGACAGGCTGGTTCAGAATATTGTAATGGATACAAGTGCTGTTTTGC
>DATHPV010000192.1:0-4115 GCA_035483495.1 Puia sp. | reverse complement strand
TTAATGCGATCAACAATGGCTATTTCAAGCCCGGGATTCTTCCGGTTAAAGTTGAAGAAGTATTATTAGATAAAAACGGGAAGAAACAACAAAGGGATTTTTTGGTAGATACAGATGAAGGTCCGCGTAAGGATACTTCCTTGGAAGCACTGGCTAAATTAAAACCGGTCTTTGCATTAAAAGGAAGTGTAACAGCTGGCAATTCTTCACAAACCAGTGATGGGGCTGCTTTTGTGATTGTGATGGGTGAGGCGATGATCAATAAATTGGGATTAAAACCTATTGCAAGGCTTGTAGGTTGTGCAAGTGCGGGTGTACATCCCCGTATAATGGGCATTGGCCCCGTAGAGGCTGTGCCAAGAGTACTGAAACAAACAGGAATGAATCTGTCCCAGATTGATCTCATCGAATTGAATGAAGCTTTTGCGAGTCAGGTCCTGGCTGTCAGCCGCAAGTTGGATTTTAATCCGGATATCCTGAACATTAATGGTGGGGCTATTGCTTTGGGACATCCACTGGGTTGCACCGGAACAAAGCTGACTATTCAGATTACACACGAAATGAAAAGATTAAATAAAAAATATGGACTGGTGACTGCCTGTGTAGGTGGGGGACAGGGAATAGCGGGTATTATAGAAAATATCAATTAATTTTTTTCGATGACCGTTAACCGGTGACCGTTAAATTTGCATCGCACTATTTGAAACAGTCGAACACCATAAGAAAAATTTCTGCAGCATTTTTTCTGCTGTTATTTTCTTTTTGTATAACACCAAAAAGATTTCTGCACGACATACTTGCGAACCATAAAGATGCGCAGCCCTTTGCCAGTGTTCCGTTACAACAGATTTCGCAGTCCGGATTTCGATGTCAAACCGACGATCTGGTGGTGGAAGCACCATTCCTGCCAGGTATCCAGGCAAATTTGCAAATCGTATCTTATAAAACTCAGTTAGGATTTTCTGAACCAATACAAACTGTTTTTTTTGAATACCTGTCAGACGCTGACGGACGTGGCCCACCCGCTGATTTCTGTTCCTGATTTTTAACAATTTCAAATTTACAGGCGAGCCTGTAACTAACAGAATCAGTAAATCTCATGAAGTTATTATTACTATTCATTTTTCTCATAGGATATTTCATAAGTTCACCGGCACAAACCAAAGAAAGGATTCAATTTTCAGGCTATAGTGGTTCACTTACCGGTAGAGTTGTAGACAGCGCAACTGGAAATGGAATTCCCAGCGCCACTATTTATATCGCCGACCTGAAACTCGGTGCGATGGCCGACGAAAAGGGAAATTATAAATTCTCAAATCTTCCAACCGGAACTTATCTGGTCGAGGCCCATGCGATTGGTCATACTTCTCAAATTAAAAATGTAACCATAACAGACAAAGTAGTCCAGGATTTCAATTTGGGTCTTCAGTATACAGAAGAAAGCCCGGTTGTCATAACCGGTATGTCTAAAGCCACACAAATTAGACGGAGCCCGGTTCCCATTGTAACTATGAGTCATGTTGATATCGTAGGAAACCTGAGTACAAATATTATAGACGCGATTGCCAAGCTCCCGGGAGTAACCCAACTTACCACCGGGCCCAATGTTTCCAAGCCATTTATCAGAGGACTTGGATTCAACCGCATTCTTACTTTATATGATGGCGTAAGGCAGGAAGGGCAGCAATGGGGCGATGAACATGGTATCGAAGTTGATCAATATGGCGTAGATCATGCGGAAGTAATCAAGGGGCCAGCCAGTCTTACTTATGGTTCGGATGCACTTGCAGGTGTCGTAAACCTTATTCCAACTCCACCGGCACCTGAGGGGAAAATTAAAGGTGATGTAATCGCAGAATTCCAAACCAATAATGGTCTTTTCGGTGGATCCGGCATGCTGGAGGGTACCAAAAATGGTTTTGAATGGATGGGTCGGGTATCTCATAAAGAAGCGAGTAATTATTCGGATCCTGCTGATGGGCGCGTTTACAATACTGCCTTTAATGAAACAGACGGGACTTTGTCATTAGGACTTCATCGCGCATTTGGATATTCCCATCTGAATCTTTCTGTATTTGATGACTTGCAGGAAATCCCTGACGGAAGCCGCGATTCTGCTACGCGGCAATTCACCAAACAAATTACTGACTCAGATTTATACAGACCCATTGTTACAAACGCGGAGTTGCACAGTTATGCAATCACACCTCTGCATCAGCATGTACAACTATATCATATTTATTCAACAAATAATTTTGCCCTGGGTGCAGGCAGGCTAACCGTCAATCTGGGTTTTGAAAGAAGTGTCAGAAGAGAATACAGTCATCCGCAGGAACCCGATGTCCCTGGTCTTTTTCTTCAATTGAATTCTTACGTGTATGATCTGAAATATTATTTTCCGTCTTTTAATGGCTGGGATATAACAACGGGTATTAACGGGATGTATCAGCAGAATACTGCAACGAACGGTACAGAATTTATTATTCCATCTTTTAATCAGTTTGATATCGGACCATTTGCAATGGTGAAGAAAAATTTTGGGAAACTCGATATAGATGGTGGTTTGCGTTTCGACAGCCGTTCTTTTACCAATCAGCAGATGTATACGGTTTCGAAAGGTGTAGATTATGATGTGCCGGTTTACGGACCCGACACCGCAGGCGCCTATCAGGCATTTCCTTATTATCATAAACTGTTTTCCGGATACTCCGGAAGTCTGGGATTAACATATTCATTTTCCAATAAATGGTCTGCGAAAGCAAATATCTCCAGAGGATACAGATCACCGAATATTTCTGAAATTTCTGCCAACGGCGTCCATCCCGGCACAGGTATTTATCAGATTGGCAATCCTAACTTTAATCCGGAATTCAACGTTCAGGAAGATGTGGGAGTGAATTTTAACAGCAAAATTGCCGTTATTAATTTTAGTGTATTTTATAATTCGGTAACGGATTATATATTTAATGAGAAACTTTTAAGTTACGATGGAGCTGATTCCATGCGCGACGATAATAAAGTATATCAATACCGGCAGGGAAGAGCGGCGTTGTACGGAGGCGAACTCAGCATCGACATTCATCCAATACAACATCTGCATTTTGAAAATAGTGTTTCACTGGTATATGGAAATCTACTTTCATCCCCAGGTCAGCAGGTGACTGATTCTACGAGATACCTGCCCGATATTCCTCCGGTTCATGGTATTTCAGAACTTCAATATGATTTTACGAATAAGAATCTGCACCTGGTGAATGGATTCGTGAAAGTCGCGGCAGCTTTTTCGGGACCGCAGAATCGCGTATATCTTGCAGACAATACAGAAACTCCTACGCCAGGATATACCTTAATTAATGCAGGTGTTGGAGCAGGCTTCACGAATAAGGAAAATAAAATCGTATTTAATATTTATCTTCTTGCCAACAATATTTTCGACGTAGTGTATCAGGATCACCTGAGCCGTCTGAAATATTTTGAACCCTATCCCAATAGTCCCGGACCTTATCACGGGATTTATAATATGGGCAGGAATATCAGTATTAAACTCGACTTTCCCTTTTAACAAGTATGGGAGTATGGGTGTATGGGAGTATGGTGGATTTTAGTTCATAATTGTAATCCATAATTATTCAGTTTTTTCGATATCAAAATAGGAATGAACATTATCTATTTTGATGTCGTCAGGTAGAGTGTTTGGCAAGGAAGTGGATTTCCATTCTGTTGTCGGATAAATAAAGAATTCGCTTTTACCTCCAGTAATTTTTACCGGCATTCTGAAATTGGAAACATTTGCAATCCACTTGTAACGAATTTCAAGATCATTTCCTGACGATTTTGTAGAGATTGATAATTTGGGAATCCCTCCAAACCGGAGATACTGGTCAAACAAGTAAGTGTAGTCAGTGCCGGTACCTTTATTGAAATAAGAAACTACATCCTCAGTGTTAATTGACTGGTATTTAAACTTTGATTGAATTCCTTTCAGCAGGGAGAAAAAAAGTGAATCATTGTTAATGGATTGCCGCAAGCTTGCAATCATGCGCATTCCTTTGGAATACATATCCCCCATGTGGAAATCATTCACGTCATAAAAACCAATAATGGGTTCTTTATTT
>DATHPV010000191.1:0-11426 GCA_035483495.1 Puia sp. | reverse complement strand
AAACAATATCGCTTAGGAGATATTGGAACAGGTTCTCTGTCCCATGACTTTAACCGGTGGTGGCATTCCATGAGGGGCAAAGAAGATCCTTATTTAAAAATTGGAGAAGAGAATGAGCGTTCTACCAAGGGTACCGGCAGTTATGTATGGGCTTTACAGGATTTGAATTTTGAAATAGAGAAAGGGGATGCACTGGGCATCATCGGTAGAAACGGTGCGGGTAAGTCGACTCTTTTGAAAATCCTCAGTAAGACAACAGCACCTACAAAAGGCAGGATTAAAATACGGGGAAAAATCGCAAGCCTGCTGGAGGTAGGTACCGGTTTTCATCCTGACTTAAGCGGACGTGAAAATATATTTCTCAACGGCGCTATATTAGGTATGACAAAAACGGAAATCAAAAGGAAATTTGATGAAATTGTGGATTTTGCCGGTATAGAACGATATATAGATACGCCGGTTAAAAGGTACAGTAGTGGCATGTATGTAAGGCTTGCTTTTGGTGTTGCCGCACACCTCGAACCTGATATTCTGATTGTAGACGAAGTGTTGGCTGTAGGGGATGCTGAATTTCAGAAAAAGGCTTTAGGCAAAATGGAATCTGTGAGCGCTCAGGATGGCCGGACCGTCATTTTCGTGAGCCACAATATGACTGCTGTTAAACAACTTTGTTCCAAGCTCATTTTAATGAAGAACGGCAAGATTTCTTTTAACGGAACCGTAAATGATGGTATAAAATATTATCTCCAGGACCTTAATGTTCAAGATAAAAGTGAAGTGGTTTTAAGCAAAAACTCTGATGCTTTCATAAATAAAATTAGAATTACAGATGAAAATAATGAAACTGTAAATGCGGTAAACTATAATCAACCTTTATATGTTGAAATGGAATTTATTTTGAATAAGGATTTTAATGATTTGGAAGTAAGTATTTGCTTTAAAAATTCGAGTTCAGTTAATGTCTTTTTTACGAGTTTATCTGAATTGAATAACGGCCAACTTCTGGATTTAAGAAAGGGTACCTATTTGTCAAGGTTGAGGGTAAATGGTCATTTTCTCATCCCGGACAATTACTACATAACTACCTACGTTCATTTGCGCAACAACAGGAATATCGATCTGAACGAGGATGTACTCATGATAAAGATTATAGAAACGGGATCCCTCATGGCTCCCTATGGAAATGCAGCAACAAATTTTGCCTGTGTATTTGCAGATACTAAATGGGAGTTAAAAAATGCTGAAATCAGTTTATGAATTTTAATAGTAATTACGAAGAATTATTTTATCAATCTCTTCGGATAAGGATGATTGAAGAGAAAATTGCTGAAATTTATCCAACCGATAAAATACAAAGCCCTGTTCATTTATCTATTGGCCAGGAAGCAGTAGCTGTCGGTGTATGCCACCATTTGAAAAAAACCGACTTGATTTATTCTTCTTATAGAAGTCATGCCTATTTCCTAGCAAAAGGTGGCGATTTAAAAGCCATGTTGGCTGAACTTTTTGGCAAATATGATGGTAGCGGTAAGGGGAAGGCCGGATCTATGCATCTGGCGGATAAATCTATAGGAATGATGGGTTCCTCTGCTATTGTTGCTAGTACAATTTCACATGGAGTGGGATCTGCATTTGCATCAAAGCTGCTGAAAAAGGAACAAGTCGTTGTTACAACTTTTGGGGATGGGGCTACAGAAGAAGGTTCTTATCATGAATCGTTAAATCTTGCATCCGTCTTCAGTCTGCCTGTTATTTTTATTTGCGAAAATAACGGACTGGCTATTCATTCAAATGAATCACAACGACACGCATATACTATTCATCAGCATGCAGCGAGTTACAATATTAAAACTACTTACATTAAAGAAGGTTATGATTTTGAGCTAATTGCTGATGCTATGTATAACATCATTCAGGATGTCAGGGAAAATAAGAGGCCTCATTTCGTAGAGATTAAGACCTACCGGTATCGTGAACACGTAGGGATAGCAGATGATCACAATGTACCTTACCGGTCTCAAAATGAATATGAGACCTGGAAAAAAATGGATCCCCTTATTCTGGATCAGAAAATGGTGACAGCATTTAAATCTGAAATTAGTCGTGAAATAGACGCAGCTGTTGAATTTGCGGAATTAAGTCCCTACCCGCCTGCGTCAGAACTTTTAAATGACGTTTATTAATGGTTTCAATATATAGCAAGCCGGTGACAATAAAATCCTTAAGCTATCGGAATGCATTACTACAGTCAATGAGTAATGCCTTGAGTCAACATTCTCATGTGATTATCATGGGCCAAGGAGTTGACGATCATAAAGGAACATTTGGTAGTACCTTAGGACTTGCGGAAAAATATGGAAAAATGCGTGTCTTCGATATTCCCTTGTCTGAGGAAGGCAATACTGGAATGGCTGTTGGAGCCGCACTAAATGGTGTATATCCGATTCAAACGCATATCCGTACCGATTTTAGTTTGTTAGCAATGAGCCAAATAGTTAATATGGCTGCAAAATACAAATACATGTATGGTGGCCACTTTAATGTCCCCATGTTAATTCGGTTGATTATAGGAAGAAGCTGGGGACAGGGAGCGCAGCATTCACAAAGCCTGCAGTCATTATTCGCACATATTCCCGGCCTACAGGTAATTATGCCTTCAAATGCATATTCCATAATGAGTTCATACGACTATGCTGTTAATCATTATAAAGGTCCTGTGATATCATTCGAGCATAGAATACTATACGATATAGAGTTTAATGAAAATGTAGTTTATGATGCAGATCCTTTTAATTCTAAAAAAGTAAGAGAAGGATCGGATGTCACTATAGTTGCGACTTCCATTATGGTTATTGAAGCACTGCGCGCTGCCGATTATGTTCAAAAGACTCTCAACCTAAATTGTGAAATAATCGATTTGCATTCCGTTTCACATATGGACAAAAAGTTGATATTGGACAGTGTAAAAAAGACGGGGAAACTTTTTGTTGCTGATACAAGCTGGCAAGCATATGGAGTTGCGGCAGAGATTTCAAGATTAATTTGTGAAGAAGACCCATCCATATTGAAAGCCGCCGTTGTGAGTATCGGTATGCAGCCTGCACCTTGTCCCACTACTCAGAGCCTTGAAAAATTATTTTACCCCAGTATTTATGACTTTATATCTAAACTGACTTTCTTGATTACAGGTAAAACTCATATACCTGATGAAAATAAAATTTCCGAAGGGTATAAAAAATTTAAAGGACCATTTTAATAATCAGGATTGAGTTCAGTAATTGACGAAGACGTTTTAGTTATATTTAAAAATGTAGATTTTTCAATCTTGACCGAGAAATCTGTCTTAATTACCGGTGCATCAGGTTTGCTCGGCGTTTATTTTATTGCTTCCTTAAAAGAGGCAGTTAAATATATTTCCGGAATAAAAATTTATGCAGTCTATAAATCTGACCCTTCGCCGTTTTTGATTGATCTTTTTAATTTTCAAGAATTGGAAACTTATCAGGGAGATATAACAAATTCAAAATTTGTAGAATCCTTGCCTTCAGCTGATTTTATTATACATGCCTCGGGATATGGACAACCGTTGAAATTTATGGCAGATCCTGTGAGAACATTAAAAATGAATACATTTTCAACATTTCTTTTGTTTGATAAACTTAATGACGGTGGTCATTTCTTGTATTTAAGTAGCAGTGAAGTTTATTCTGGGCTGCCGGCAATTCAACACCTGGAACGAGAAATTGGAGTTACAAATACTACCCATGTTCGGGCCTGTTATATAGAAGGTAAACGAGGCGGCGAAGCTATTTGTAATGCGTATAGAACAAAAGGAGTGCATGCAAGTTCAGTACGCCTATCCTATACCTACGGACCCGGGGCAAGGGCAGGGGATCAAAGGGTGTTATTGTCTTTGATCGAAAAATCATTTCATGGCAGCATAAAATTATTGGATTCAGGAGATGCAGTCCGGACCTTTTGTTATGTTTCTGACGCCGTTGAATTTATGTGGTATATATTATTATTTGGAAAACAACCGATATATAACATTTCCGGTAAAGAGAGAACGACTATTGCAAATCTCGCGAAACTTATAGGAAAAAAAATGGATGTCCCAGTAATTTTCCCGTCTGTTTCTAATGAAATTGCTGGAGCACCAATTGAAGTAGAACTCAATACTTCACTCGTAGAACAGGAATCAGGAAAATCTGATTATCATTCATTGGATGAAGGCGTCAGCAAAACTATTCGGTGGTACAAAGAATTTCAGAACTCGTCTATCTAAGTCTATAATACTATGTGGAAACTTCAGGAAAATATTTTAGAAGAAAAGGATAAGGAATTTCTGGTTGAATTTATCAGGAGCACCGATAGGTTCACTCAATTTCAAAAAGTGAAGGCTTTTGAAGCAGCATGGTCATCCTGGCAACAATGTAGGTACTCCACTTTTGTCAATTCAGGAAGTTCCGCAGATCTCATCATGCTCGACGCTGTAAAAGAATTTTATCAAATTCCGGACAATGCTGAAGTATTGGTCCCTGCAGTTACATGGACAACTAATATAACCTCCGTTATTCAAGTAGGATTAAAGCCAATTTTCGTTGATGTTAACCTGAATGATTTCTCATTTGATTACGAAAAACTGGAAAAAGCTATAACTAAGGAAAGCAGAATTATTTTAATTACACATTTAATTGGATTATCTGCCAATATAGAAAAATTAAAGGCAATTGCGAATCAACATAATCTGATCCTCTTAGAAGACTGCTGTGAATCACATGGAGCTACTTTTGATAGTACCAAAGTTGGAAATTTTGGCCTTGCCAGTACGTTTAGTTTCTATTGGGGTCATCATTTAACAACAGTCGAAGGTGGAATGATTTGTACGGAGAATGAAGATTTGAATGATTTATTCATACTCAAAAGATCGCATGGCCTTGCAAGGGAGCTCCCGCCGTCGAGACATCAGAGATACAAAGATCAATACCCGGATATTGATTTTAATTTCTTATTTCTTACTCACGGGTATAACTTCAGGAATACCGAACTGCACGCCGTGTTAGGCATAGAACAACTTAAACATCTGGATAAATACATAGAAATCAGAAACAGAAATCACAGGGATTTTACAATACTCACTGAAAAAATTTCTAAGAAACTATACCCAGTATCTCAAGCCGGAATTTCGTCTTTTTGTCTCCCTTTCATTTTCAAATCGCCTGACGATAAGAAAAAGTTGAAAGATGAATTAATTAAAGCTGAAATCGAAAGCAGGCCGATTATCAGTGGAAACTTATTAAAGCAGCCATGTTTTAAAAAATATGGAGATCACAAAGATTTTCCAAATGCACAACTCGTACATGAAAATGGCTTTTACATTGGTAATAATCAGTTTGTGAATACAGAGCGGCTCCATCAACTGGATTTGATAATAAAAAAAGTATTTGATTGTTAATACCGGCAGTTGAATACGGATATATTAAAGAACATCTTCCGATCGCATGCGTTGATTTGTTGATTATTCATGAGGGTAAATGTCTATTATTGTTACGCGACAATGAGCCAGCCAAAGGACAATATTGGTTTCCGGGTGGAAGGATCTTAAAAAATGAATTAATTGAACATGCAGCGATACGTAAAGCGAAAGAAGAGACCGGACTTGATTGTTTGTTCGAAAAAGTGATAAGCGTTGAAGAAAGCTTATTCAAAAAGATTGGTAATATGGAATCAGATGTCCATACCATAAATATATGTTCCTTAGTTACTACCAAGGATTTAGAATTTTTGAAAATTGATAGTTCGCATTCCGGATTTAAATGGATAGACAAATTATCTGAGAAATATCATCATGCTGTAATTAACCCATTACTCAAGTTAGGGTTTCGATATTGAAGTGACTTACAATCCAAAAATATCTATAGTAATGCCAAATTATAATGGCATTAAGTATTTAGAAAAGGCAATTAATGGCTTTTTAAATCAAGATTATGAAAATAAAGAGTTGATCTTGGTTGATGGTAAATCAACTGATGACTCCCACAATATTATTGAGAAATATTGTAATTCAAATGATTTCATTAAATGGGTTAAGGAAGAAGATAAAAACGTTTCAGATGCATTCAATATCGGTTTAAAATATGTTAAAGGCGAAATCGTGGGATTTATGTCTACCGATTCTATTTATTATACTAACGATATTTTTAAGGCAATAAGTTTTAACTACAGCAAGTTTGGTTTTGATGCAATTTATTTTGATGCCTATAGTCATTTTGTGAATGAAAGGTCAATCGTATTAAGATCATGTAACTATTCTTTTGATCGGGATACCTTTTTTAAAATCGGATGTTTTCTCCCTTTTGAAAACATTTTATTTAAAAAAGAAGTATTCGAAACACAAAAGTTGGATCCACAATTTAATATGTCGTCCGACATTGATTTTTATTATAGAATTCTCGGAAATAAAATTCTTGCCCTTTATATTAATAAGGTCTCAACAATTAATATCTATGATGGAAAGAATTTAAGTGTTGTCAATGCAAGCCGGCAACAAAAAGAATGGCGGAGAGTTGATATCAAATACCTTTTTGAGAAGTTAGAAGAAAAGGACTTTGAGTTAAATGAATTAATCCTCACCGGCGGATATCCAATAACTAAGTCGTTTATTAAAGATTCTGAAACCTGGATCCTTAAAATATTGGATGCAAACAGGCAGAAGAATTATTTTTCTGAGCAGGTTATAATAGACAGATATCTCCCGGTTTGGAGGAATCTTATTATTGCTGGCCAGAAATTGGGATTAGGTACATATTACACGGTTGCCAAATCACCCTTGTATAGACACCTTAATTTAACAACGGCGCAAAGGGCAAAACTCTGGATTTCTTGTTTAATTGGTCCAATTAGAGGTTAGTGGCTGAACCCATAGTTTCTATAATAATGCCGGCCTATAATGCACAAAAATTCATTCAACAGACCATTGACAGTGTTAAAAATCAAATATTTACTCAATGGGAATTAATAATCACAAATGACGGATCTACTGATGATACTCTAAATATTATCCAGGAAAATATCAACTCCGATTCGAGAATTTGTGTAATAACTCAAATAAATGCAAAGCAGGCAGCTGCCAGAAATTCTGCCATTAAAAAAGCCCGGGGGGAATTGCTGGCTTTTATAGATGCAGATGATACCTGGATGCCAAATAAACTGAGTATTCAAACGGGCGTTTTTTCTGCCAATAAGGATGTAGATGTAGTATATAGTGGAGGGGCAATGGTATACAGTGATGGTAGATCATCAACCAGATACCCCACGGAATTTGGTTTATTTGAGGGTAAGGAAATGTATCAGAAACTTTATAGAAGTAACATTATTCCGAATTTATCAGTTGTTTTTCGCAAGAAATGGATATACAATATTGGATTGCAAGATGAATCTGCTGAATTGGTAGGATGTGAAGATTGGGAATATTGGATCAGACTGGCTAAAGCTGGATGCGTCTTTTTAGGTTTGAATATGGATCTCTTCAATTACCGAGTTCATTCTGAAAGCATGTCTAATAACTTAGTTCAGATGAAAAGAGCCGAACTATTCGCACTTTATAAGAATCTTGAATCATCTGAATTTAAGAAAACATTTGCTAAAGAGAGAATTGGGAGCCTGGCGGCTGACTTGATACCGAAGATGTTTATAAATGGTAAGAGAGAGCAGGCAATAAGCGTTAGTGCTTTACTAATGAGAATAAACCACAACATCAGATTTACTATTTTATATTGGTATCTAAAGATTATTAAACCACATAACTATAGAATCGTGGAATGGCTGTTGGATCCCAAAAAAAAAATTAAAGAGGGTAGGTAATCAGATATTGTTTTGAAAGGAAAAATCACATCATATTTCATCAGATTATTTGGATTGAATTTTCAGGATATCCTGTGGGAAAATCAGAGATTGACAATCCGGAAATTATTAAAAAGACCCAATGTAATAATTGAATCTCCTGATTCGCTTGGTGTCGATATAAATATTGTTATCAAGGAAAATTTTGCAAAACTGAATATTTATCGGGGGACAGAGTTTAGAAACTTTTGCAGTATTTATCTTCATGAACACGCGTCTTTAACCATAAACTCAAATGTCTTTTTCAATAATTACTGTTCTATAAATTGTCTTGGTAATATTGAAATTGGGACAAATACTATTTTTGGGGAGAACGTAAAATTATACGATCATAATCATCATCACCAATTTGGTGAAAACGGTCAACTTGAAGTTAAGCGATTGGATTTTAGAATTGGTTCCATAAAAATCGGAGAGAACTGTTGGATAGGAAGCAACGTCACTATTTTGAATAATGTTGAAATAGGTGATAACGTGATTATCGGCGCAAATTGTTTGATTTACAAATCCGTTCCTTCCAATACCATTGTAAAATTGAAGTCAGAATATGTAATGGAGGTAAATGAAAAAGGATAATTGTAAACTGTCCTTTATTACCTTAAACCATTATTACCCCTGGGGTGGCAGCGAGGAACTTTGGAAACGTACTGCCCTGATGGCTGTCTCAAATGCCATTTCCGTCGAAGCACATGTATTCGAAATATCCAGGAATCATAATAAAGTGAGCGATTTAATAAATGCCGGTGTCAACATGCATTTTAGAAAAAATGATACCGGGGTGTATGGCCGCCTGCTGAAGAAATTGAAATTACAATCACTGAATTCGAAGGGTATTGAAAATTACTGGGGAAGGCATTTGCAATCTCAGGATACGCTTTATGTAATTTCTTCAGGCACAACTTTCGACTGTGTCGGGTTTCCGTCTCTGTTTGAACATCTGGCCTCAGGAAATATGAGATATGTTTATGTGAGTCAGCACAATCCGGAACACGAACCATTAAAGGGACCTGCTATTCAGAAAGCGATCACAATATTTCAGAACGCCGAACGGGTATATTTTGTTTCGGAACGGAATTTAAAAGTAGCTGAGCATCAACTCGCCTGTCATATTACCAATGCAGAGATCATTTTTAATCCTTCCCCGGAAAGCGTAAACAAAGCGGCTGATTATCCCTTAGGTGAGGAACAGCTCCGTATGGCTTCCGTGGCAAGGTTGGAAACAGGGAATAAAGGTCAGGATCTGTTACTTCAGGTGCTTGCACTTCCAAACTGGAGTCAAAGAAATTTCATTTTGTCGTTCTATGGTTCGGGCCCGGATGAAGAATATTTAAAAGAGCTGGTATTATATTATAATCTGCAGGATAAGGTTCGTTTTGCAGGCCATGTTGAAGATGTTCGGGAAATATGGGCAAAGAACCATGTTCTTGTAATGCCTTCTTTTACGGAAGGTACTCCGCTGGCCTTACTCGAAGCAATGAGTTTTAAAAGGGCGGCCGTAGTAACAGATGTTGGAGGAAATGCCGAATGGATTACTGACGGGTTGAATGGATTTGTTGCCGCCGCACCTGCACCGGGTTTGCTGGAAACTGCATTGGAAAATATGTGGAATAAAAAAGGAAGCCTGCAGGAAATGGGCCTGAAAGCATTCGATGCTTTTAAAACTAAATATCCCGGAGATGCTGTTTCTTTCTTTTATGACAAAATCATGTCGCTATAGAAATAGCCGATTTTAAATCTATTGAAAATTGCCTTTATAAGTCTGCTAAAAACGTATTCCTGGGGAGGAAGTGAAGAGTTATGGACGCAGGTTGCAACACATGCTTTATCCGAAGGCAATGAAATTCTTGTTTCTGTAAAATACTGGGAAACACTTCATCCCAAAAAGAAACTTTTAATGGACAGGGGTGCGAAGTTTGATTTCAGGGATTCTCCCATTCCGAAATTAAATATCTTCTCCCGGGCCATAAAAAAGGTGAAGCGTAATTTTTCAAATACAACAACCGGCTGGAATTCCCTGATTTCATTCAAACCGGATATAGTATGCATTAGTTCGGGTGGAACTTATGATATCGTTGACGATCGTAATCTCACGGATACGTTGCACAGATATAAGATCCCTTATATTCTCATAAACCAGTTGAATTATGAAAACTTACCGCTGCCCGACAAATTCCGTGAAAGGGCTCTTTTGATATTTCAGAAAGCCAGAAAGATTTGTTTCGTAGCGAAGAGAAATCTTGCGACCGCTGAAAGAAACCTGGTAACACGATTGAACAACGCTGTAGTCGTTTCCAATCCGGTTAACATGGCCGGTCGCGATATCATTCCGATGCCGGATTTCACAGATGAAATCCTTTTTGCATCTGTTGCGCGCCTGGACGCTTTATACAAAGGCCAGGATATACTGCTTGAAATATTTTCTTCGGATAAATGGAAATCAAGAAAATGGAAATTAAATTTTTACGGAGCAGGCCCTGACGAACATTATCTGAGAGAGCTGGTTGCTTTTTATGGGCTTGAAAACCGGGTTGTATTGAATGGCAATGTTTCTGATATTGAAAAAGTCTGGGCTGCCAATCATATTCAATTAATGCCATCATTTGCGGAAGGAACTCCACTTGCGCTGGTGGAAGCCATGATTTGCGGTCGCCCTGCGGTCGTGACAAATGTAGGAGATAACGCTGCATTGATAGATGATTCCGTGAATGGCTTTGTTGCCGAATCACAGGCATTGGAATCTTTTGACCGGGCCTTGGAAAAAGCCTGGGAAAACCGGATGCGTTTCGAAGAGCTGGGAAGGAATGCCCATGAAAAAGCCATGGATCATATTGATTTTTCTTCCTACTTAAAAATATACGGGTACCTGTCGAATTGAGTCTGTTCCCTGATCATGAAAAAATTGAATATTCTTTTTTTGACTTCCGTTGATCCAAATAATAAGCAATCATGGTCGGGCATTACATACTATATTAATTTGGTAATCGGTCGTTATCATCATACCTCCTGGATCGGGCCTTTGAATATTCCGAAAAGATATAACCGGATGGTGTGGCTGAAAGAACGTCTTGACAAAATACTGAACAGAAAATTTACGGTACACAGTAAGATAAATGCATACGCGTTTGGAAAAGCACTAAAGCCGGAATTAAAGAAAAGGAAATTTGATCTTATACTGGCTGCAGCAGGAGAGTCGGAACTGCTTGCCTGCCTTCCACCGAATTTGCCCGTCGTTTACGTGGCAGACAGTACATTCAGTAATATGGTGGATTATTATCCCTGGCATACTGGTCTTTCATCTTCCGCATTAAAACAAGGTAACCAGGTTCAGGAATTGGCCATTAAAAAATCCCTGCACATTATTTTTAGTTCTGAATGGGCATCCGATTCAGCAAAAACCGTATATGGTGCGGAGGCCCAAAAATTATCCGTACTGCCTTTTGGAGCAAATATGGAAACGATTCCTGATAAAGAAACTGTTCTGAATAAAGCTACTTCAGAAATATGCCGTCTGCTGTTTGTAGGAG
>DATHPV010000190.1:0-4488 GCA_035483495.1 Puia sp. | reverse complement strand
TTCCTACAAAGAGCGGCGTCAAAAGAAATCTTCCTGACAGGTATTGTTTTAACCTTTCATTTTACTGGTGTTTGTGATTGAAACTAACTTCGTTCGTAATTTCCATTTAATGAAAGCAAAGAAGTTTTATTTAATTGCGGGATTATGGATACTGGCGTCGAATTTATTTGCACAATCTTTCCAACCAGCGGATTTGATAGGCGTATGGCAATACGGGCCTGACATCAGTACTGCCAAGATTACATTTATGAAAGACAGTATGCTTTTGATGAATAGCCAGGATGAAAAAAATAAACTGATACACTACTCCGTTGAAAAATCTGACAGTGGTGACATCTTAAAAATGCGTCCGATGGATGCAGACAGCGCGGATCTTATGTATTTCAAAATAAAAAAAATAGATCAGAATCTTATTCATTTGGGCATCTTCAAAATGCAGGTGTTCAACCAAACCACCAATGAGTGGGAAGAACGTCCAAGTCCACCGGAAACGATTATGGTATTGAGAAGAAGGAAAGACGATTATCTTTTAAAAGAGAAACGATAAATATAAATGATCAACACCAACGACCTGCATATAGAAGATGAGATCGTTCCTTTATTTGATTCCACCTACAATTTATATTCCGGAAGAATGGTTCATGATCTGCTGGTCAATCCTCTGGATTCCGAATTAGCCATTTTATACCGGCAAAAAATACTCAAAGGCTATATAGGAAACCGTGAAATATTGAAAGAATATTCCTTTTCGAGATTTAATTTATCAGATATCTATGACTTCTTTGAGACATTCTCGGCGGGAACATTTATAGGTATACAGTTGAGGCGAAAATTAATGTTCTCCGAAAAAGAAAGGAACCAGAAGCGGGGAAAACTGATGATGCTTGTGCTGCTCTTCAGTAAAATACATAGTACCTATATCAGCAAAATCAATCGAAAACTTTTTCCCGATGAATATGCATCGGAGCTTGAAAAGCTTCATCTGTTTTTTATTGATTTCGAATTGGAACACTATGAACCGATCATTCGGAAAAAGAAACTGAAGATCAGCCATATTGTTGAACTGATGAAGGTCGTAACAGAAAAAGTGACGAATGGTCAGGCAGCTGCATTTTGGAAAAGCTGGTATTTATTTGAAGCATATCTTTCCATCAGCGTAGGAATTATTCGCCATGGATTTGTTTTTCCTGATTTTGAAAACACGGGTTTTTCGATAGAAGGCCTTTACCATCCGCTTATCAAAAATCCGGTAAAAAATAATTTTACGGCCGACAAGAATGTTCTTCTTTTAACAGGACCGAACATGTCGGGCAAATCTACTTTTCTGAAAGCCGTTAGTTTATGTGTATATCTGGCACATAAGGGACTGGCTGTGCCGGCTTCCCAAGCAAAGATGCCCTTTTTTAATACCATATCTGTGGCCATTAATCTAACCGATAGTATCGTAAGCGGGTACAGTCATTTCATGTCGGAAGTAATTGCATTGAAAAATGTAATTACGGAAGCCCGGAAAGGCGAAAGATGTTTTGCAGTGTTTGATGAATTATTCCGGGGTACAAATATTGAAGATGCATTGGAAATCAGTACAGTGACCATAAAGGGAATTACACAATTCACTCATTCCCTTTTTATTATTTCCACACATCTGCATCAATTAAAAGACCTGGAAGAAATTAAAAACAACCGGGTGACTACCTGTTATATTGAATGTGATATAAAAGACAATACCCCGGAATTTACTTATAAACTGAAGCCTGGCTGGTCGGATCTTAAACTTGGCCGAATCTTGTTCGACAGAGAAGGATTGAATAATCTATTGAAATAAGCGAATATGAAATGGAACACTGAACTATATGACAAGAAACACGATTTTGTTTCAAAATTCGGTGAGGGAATATTGTCTTACTTGCAGCCGAAAGCAGGTGAAACAATTCTCGATCTTGGTTGCGGAACGGGTGATCTGACGCAAGAAATATTTCAGAAAGGTGCAAGAGTTATCGGAGTAGATAATTCTGCCGAGATGATTCAAGTGGCTAAAACTAAATTCCCGTCAATTGAATTTTTTCAGGCGGATGCCAGGATAATGAACTTTGACACCCCATTTGACGCCATCTTTTCTAATGCAGTTTTACATTGGATAAAAGAAAAAGATTTAGTAATACGACAAATGCATTTATCGTTAAAGGAAAACGGCAGAATCGTTCTTGAATTCGGAGGTAAGGGTAATATTCAGCAAATGGAAAATGCCATGCGAATGGTTCTGAAAAGGAACGGTTACGACAAGAATGCAAATATCGATTTCTGGTACTTCCCTTCTATTGGCGAATACGCCACGGAACTTGAAAAACAAAATTTCCGGGTGATTCATGCAGAGCATTTCGACAGGAATACACCTCTTAAGGGTGATCGGGGTATGAAAGACTGGTTTAAGATGTTTGGAATTAATTTTCTGAATGATGTCCCCGAAGATGAAATTGAATATATTTTGGATGAAGTGGACGATATATTGAGACCAACACATTACAGAGATGGAATCTGGAATGCCGATTACAAGAGAATCAGAATTGTTGCCATAAAGTCGAAATAGCGACTAATGTACAACCATAAATTTCGAAACGACATTACCCAGGCTGCTTACCATCTTAATCGTATACACGCCGTTTGAGAAAGACGAAAGATCAACCGGCAAATCGTGCGGACTGATAATATGTTTACCTGCCGCCTGTTGACCGAGATTAAATGTACCCAGGGTTTGTCCCACCATGCTAACAATTGTCAGACTACAGGTAGCTGACTGCGGCAGATCGTATTCTATTACCGAACTTCCATTTACAACCGGGTTTGGATAAATTTTTACAACCAATGCAGTAACGGGAGAAATTGTTGTGTCTCTATGACTGGTATCTTTTACATTGGTATAGACTCTATACTCACCAGGTTCCAGTGTAAAATTCTGACTACCGGTAACCTGCAATGAATCAGTGCCGAAATAATTATACCATACTCCCTTCTCAGGAAACGGTACAGTACCCGTTGTAGTAATGACGTCAAAGTTTCCGAAAACTACTGCGGCAGTGTTAGAACCAGATGCAAGCAAATATTTAAATGGTCCATTTAGTGAATAAATTGAGTTCGCTGTGTCAAGTTCCGGATAACTGGTGCGAAGCTGCATCATCGATTCATATACGTCGTGTAGTTTTTTTCTGGAGCTATTCTGAAGATAATCCCATCGAATTGGTTTTGGTGTAAGACGGCAGCTTCCGGAAGGATCTACTGTACCATTAGTACACCAGTTGATCGAATAGTCGTATCCCAATTCACCGAATTCGGTCAACATCTTGGGACCCGGTGCAAGAGCCCACAACGCGGCTGCAGCTTCGTTACGCTGTAAGCCGGTTACTGTATCCTTAATATTATAGGCACCACTGCTATTTCCATAATTCTCATTATTATACATCAGCCTTTCTTCATCGTGACTTTCCTGATAAACGACAAGTCCTGGACTATTCCATCCACCCAGCGATGTATAAATACTTCCTGTAAGATCCCATGTTGCACCACCCGGAGATGGGGTACTGTAACCCATAGTCGCCTGGTTGTAATTTGGATTCAGGTTAGAGCCCCAGAGCATCATACCATAATTCGCTTCTGCTGACTGTTCATCATTATCCGCAAACATTTCAAGAATACAATAACTGCCGGAAGATGCAGACTGCATCTGATCATAGATATTTTTCCAGGTTGCAACACGGCCTGCATCATAATTGCCCCAGGCTGTTACATTACAATTATTACCAAAAGCATCGCAGGTATTCGTTTGAGTAAAGCCTTTTGCAAGATCCCAGCGATATCCGTCGATATGATAATTGGTAAGCCAGTAATTAATGACACGCTGTGTAAAAGTTTTAGTAGCCTGTGTTTCGTGATTGAATTGAAACCCTACATTAAATGCATGTGTTGGATACTGATTGAACCAGGGATTGTTCGATGCAGGAACACCCAGAGCGTTGTTCCAATACATCTGCACCATCGGTGAGCTTCCAAATGAATGATTCATCACCATGTCCATGATTACCGCTATTCCCTGCTGGTGGCAGGCATCTACGAATTGTTTCAAGGCTGTAGCTGTCCCATATACTTTATCGGGAGCGAAATAAAAATTGGGATTATAACCCCAGCTCACGGATCCTTCAAAATTGGTAAACGGCTCGATTTCGACAGCGTTTATTCCGAGATGTTTCAAATAACCGAGGGTATCGATCAGGCTTTGCCAATTGCCCGCAGTTGTGAAATCAGCCAGCCACAACTCATAAATCATCAAACTTTCTTTTGCTGGTCTTTTAAAATTTGGCACCTGCCAGCTATAGGGAGATTGTCCGGTTTGAATAATACTCGCCAGTGACCCACTGGCCCCTGAAGGAAATGTTTTTAAATTTGGATAAGTAGATGAAGGAATACCGGGATCCACATTTTTGTCGAGCACTTTTT